>JAISRP010000317.1 GCA_031273585.1 Synergistaceae bacterium | reverse complement strand
TCGAGGATGCCGCGGAGTCGCTGGGCAGCCTCTACAAGGGCGCGCGAACCGGGTCGTTCGGCCTGTACGGATTCTACTCGTTCAACGGCAACAAGATCATAACGACGTCCGGCGGTGGGATGCTCCTCTCGGACGACGAGGAGGGCATAGACCGCGCGCGGTTCCTCTCCACGCAGGCACGCGACAAGGCCCCCTGGTACCAGCACACGGAGCTCGGATACAACTTCAGGATGAGCAACGTCCTGGCCGGCATCGGGAGGGCGCAGCTCAAGCTGCTGGACCGCAGGATCAGCGAGCGGCGCGCCGTGTTCGGGAGGTATTTTGAAGCCCTCTCTGGGATACCGGGGGTCGAGTTCATGCCGGAGCCGGAGTGGAGCAGGTCAAACAGGTGGCTCACGACCCTGACGGTGGACCCGTCAGTCGCTGGGACGACGAACATGGCCCTGATCCAGGCCCTTGCGGAAAAAAATATCGAATCCCGCCCCGTGTGGAAGCCGATGCACCTGCAGCCGGTATTCAAGGGCGCGCCGTACTACAGACACCGCGGCGCGGACGTCTCGGCCGGGCTGTTCGAGAGGGGGATGTGCCTGCCGTCCGGCTCCAACCTGAGACCGGACGAGCAGGACCGCGTGATAGCGGCGCTGTCGGGATTGCTGAACCGATAGCATGTTTTACGGATTCGCCAAGCGCGTTTTGGATATCGCCGGCGCCGCCGCGGGGCTCGTCCTTCTGTCCCCGGTCATGCTGTGGATTGCTGTCCGGATCAGGCGCGAGATGGGGCCGCCCGCCGTCTTCGTCCAGAGGAGGGCTGGACTTCGCGGCAGGCCGTTTAACCTGTACAAGTTCAGGACCATGACGAACGACACGGACGCACTCGGCAGCTTGCTGCCGGACGGTGAGCGCATCACCGCCTTCGGGCGATGGCTGCGATCATCGAGCCTCGACGAGCTCCCGCAGCTCTGGAACGTCATAAGGGGGGAGATGAGCATCGTGGGCCCCCGGCCGCTTCTTATGGAATACGTCCCGCTGTACGGGGCGGAGCAGAGGAGGAGACTGGACGCGCTGCCCGGCATAACCGGCTGGGCCCAGATAAACGGCCGCAACGCCATCTCGTGGCCGGAAAAGTTTGCGCTGGACACCTGGTACGTCGACAACAGGACCCTGTCTCTCGACGTTAAAATAATACTTCTGACAGTGAAAAAAGCCCTTCGCAGGGAGGGCATTTCGGCGGCCGGCGAGGCGACTATGCCGCCATTCCGAGGGGAGCAATAGACTAAAAAACCATGAGTATTGCGCTGATCTCCAACACGACGATGACAAGCATAGCGATGAAGGCGAGCCGGTCCACTCGCGAGGACGTGTACTACCCGCTGGGCAGGAGCGCGTGGATGGTCGGGCTCGCCGACAGGGAGTCGAAGCTGTATCAGTGCGAGCCCGATTGCGTCTTCATCATCCTCCACGGCAGGACCCTGCTCGGCGAAGGCGGGATATCGAGCATAGAGGCCGCCCAGACCGCCATCCTGCCGGTTGTGGACATAATCCGAACCGCGGCGGCCGAGCACGGCGAGATAACGTTCGTCGTGTCCTCCATCGAGATACCGCTCCTCAAGATACACCCCCTCGTCTCGAACAGGCCCGAGCCCCAGGCGGAGGCGCTATGGAGGCGGTCCATCGAGGAGATCGGCCTCCCGATCCTCGAGCTGTCCAATATCTGCACCGAGATGGGCCGCAGTAATTTTTACAACAACCGGCTCTGGTACATGGGGAACATGCCCTTCTCGAAGGCCGCCGAGGACGCGATAGCCTCTGAGATGGAGAGGATATGGCGCGCGCTAACCTCCACCCGCCGCAGGTGCCTCGTGCTCGACCTCGACAACACGCTGTGGGGCGGCGAGGTGAGGGAGCTCGGCACGGACGGCGTTCATCTCGACATCGCTGGGTCGGGGTCGAGGTTCGTGGACCTCCAGAGGAGGATACTGGACCTGAAGGAGAGCGGCGTCATGCTGGCCGTGATATCGAAGGGGGACATCGAGAAGGAGCTGAGGTGCATCAACGAGCACCCCTGCATGTTGCTGCGGGAGAGCGACTTCGCCGCCATAAGGGTCAACGGCGAACCCAAGCCAGCTAACCTCGAGTCGATAGCCCTCGAGCTGGGCATCGGCATTGACTCGTTCGTGTTCATAGACAACAACCCGACCGAGCGGGAGATCATGGAAATCGCCCTGCCGAGCGTGGCCGTGCCCACGCCCCCGGAGGACTCGGCTCAGCTCGAGACATTCATGATAGGAGTGGCAAGGCAGTACTTCCTCCAGAGAAAGCGGGGGGCGCCGTTATAATGGGCGAGTCCGGCGCCGGGGCGAGGCTGCTGATCGTCGCCACGGTATCCGACACCATCAGGGCATTTCTGCTGCCATACGCTGACCACTTCAGGGCCTTGGGCTGGAGGGTGGACGCGATGGCCGGCGGCATCTCGGAGTCGCCCGAGCTCGCCTCTCACTTCGACGCGGTATACGACGCGAAGTGGAGCAGAAACCCCCTGGCCCCCGGCAACCTGATAGGCACGCCGGGCCGAATAAGGGAGATAGTGCGCGCCGGCGGATATGACATAGTGCACGTCCACACGCCCGTTGCCTCGTTCGTGACGAGGCTCGCCCTGCGACGGGCCCGGGCCTCCGGGAGGCCAAAGGTCGTATACACCGCCCACGGGTTTCACTTCTTCAAGGGCGGGAAGTGGTCCCGAAACATGGTCTTCAAGGGGCTCGAGAGGTGCGCCGCGAAGTGGACCGACAGGCTGATCGTCATAAACAGCGACGACCTCGAGTGCGCCGTGAGGAGCAGGATAATGCCGTCGGACCGCGTCGTCCACATGCCTGGAATAGGCCTCGACTTCGCCGCATACTCCCCCGAGGGCACGAGCCCCTCTGAGGTCCGCCAGACGAGGGACGAGATAGGGCTCAAGGCCGACGACATCCTCTTCACGATGACGGCCGAGTTCAACCCCGGCAAGCGCCACGCCGACGTCATCACGGCCCTGTCCCGAATCAAGGACTCGTCTGTCCACGTCGCCTTCGCCGGGGGAGGGCCGCTTCGTGACAAGATACAGAACATGGCGCGCGCCTTCGTAGTCCACCAGCGGACGCACTTCCTGGGGCACGTGAAGGACCCGAAGCCCCTCATGCTCGCGTCGAGGGCTACGATCATGCCGTCCGAGAGGGAGGGGCTGTCGAGGTCCGCGATGGAGTCGATCTGCCTGGGCATCCCGGTCATAGGCTCCAACGCGAGGGGCGTCAAGGATGTAATCCAGCCCCACAGGGGCTTAGTCTTCCCGACCGGCGACTGCCTCGCCCTGAGGGACGCCATGCAGCAGCTCCGCGAGGAGCCCTACCCCCCAGTAACGCCTG
>JAISRP010000310.1 GCA_031273585.1 Synergistaceae bacterium | reverse complement strand
AGGGCCATCATGAGCGACTCGTCCGTCAGATCCGCGGTCGTCTTTACATTTCTGAGGGATTTCATCAGCGACAGGGCCGGCGCGCTTCAGCCCTACCTCGAGCTCGTGTCGTACCTCTGGGACGAGTACAGCGGCATCCGCAACAGGAACATCTGCATATTCCTCGCCCCGTCGCTGGGGCTCTGCGACGTCTCCGGGGCGTTCGAGGGCGTGGAGGGCGGCGAGATATTCAGGAGCAAGTTCTTCGGAGATGACGGCCGGGCCAGCGAGTCCTCGGTGCTCGAGATCGGCCCGCCGAACAGGGACGAGATCGGGTATCTGCTGGAGCGCATGAGGATAGTGGGGGAGGGGACGGAGGAAAATCCCGGGCGGATCAGTTTTCCGCACGGCGAGCGTGACAAGATCGCATCCCTTCTGATGTTCAAGAGCCGCGAGGCCGGGGCCCCATCCCTGGGGGATATTGACGATGGGCTGGCCCGGTTCGTCCGGTCGTCGGGCGGCGGGGTCGTCCCGTTCTCCGAGGCCGGCGTCATGAAGATGTACGGCTCGTCCGGGACCGCCCCGGGCGACCCGCTGGAGGAGCTGCGGACCACCAGGGGGTGGGAGGCGGTCTACGGGAGGATATCCGAGATCATACGCGGCTTTGGGCGCAAGAGGGCGAGAACGGCCCAGACGACCTCGCGCCCGGGTGAGGGGAAAAAAACTCCGAGGTTCGCGAACGACCGCATCGCGCCCGAGGATCCATCCTCCGTGGACTACAGGATGCCGCACTTCATCCTGCGCGGCAGCCCTGGGGTCGGTAAGACGACCGTGGCGAGGCTCATCGGGAGGATACTGTACGACGCCGGAATATTGAGGAGCGGGCACACTGTCGAGGCCGCCTCCCAGGACCTGGTCAGCCAGTACGTCCGGGAGAGCGCGATAAAGACCGAGGCCTGCGTGAACCGAGCCGCGGAGGGCGTCCTGTTTATAGACGACGCGTACTCCCTGCTGGATACGGGCACTGAGCACAACCATTCAAAGGAGGCGATCGACGCCTTAGTCCAGATCCTCACCAGACAAAACGTCCGATTCTGCCTCGTGATGGCGGGCTATCCGGAGCCGATGGACAGGCTGCTGGACATGAACCCCGGCCTGCTGGGGCGGTTCAGCAGGGACAACATACTCACCATCGAGGACTACAGCCCAGAGGTGCTGAGGGATATCTTCGTGAACGCCTGCCGGCGGGAGGGGTACAGATTCTGGGGAAGCGAGCCGGGGGAGGGCGATCCTCTGGACCTGGACCTGTTCTTCTCCAACATGTACAAGCAGCGCAACAGGAGGACGTTCGCCAACGCCCGCGACGTGACGGACTTAGCGGACGGAGTCATGTCCAGGTCCAGCGCCAGGGACGACGCGTCGCGGTGCATAACGGCCGACGACTTCGGCGTCTCGCAGGGATACTTCGCCATGAGGGACGTGTCCTCCATAGACGAAATTTACTCGGAGCTGGACAGGTACGTGGGACTCGAGTTCGTCAAGGACCTCTTCGAGACGCTGAGGCTCGAGATCATCGACGCCGGGGAGAGCGCGTCGCGCGGGATAAGGCCCGAGACGTACCCCGACCACTACATCTTCTCCGGAAACCCCGGGACCGGCAAGACGACCGTGGGCCGGATGATGGGGCAGTTCTACCACCTGATGGGGGTGCTGGGCGGGGCCGAGACGCTGTTCGCCGACGCCTCCGACATCACCGGGACCCACTTCGGCGACGCCAAGACGAGGGTCTTAGAAAAAATTCAGGAGGCGATAGACCACAACCAGATACTCTACATCGACGAGGCGTATCAGATCATCGACTCGGGATACGCGCAGGAGACGGTCGGCGCGATGATGACGAAGATGACGGAGAACGCGTCCGACTTCAAGATGATCTTCGGCATGTACTCCAACAGGGTGGAGGAGTTTTTGCGCCTTAACGCCGGGCTCGAGCGCAGGCTGAGGGTCGTGGAGTTTCCCGACTACTCCCCTGACCAGCTGTTCGAGATATTCACCCGCAGCGTGGCGGAGCAGGGCTGCACGATAGCGGACGACGCGCGTGACAGGGTGCGCCTGATATTGGGCCGCATGTACGACGTCCGCACCGAGGCGTTCGGCAACGCCGGCGCGGTCAAAAAATTTCTCCTCGACATGAAGCGCCTCAGGCTGAAGCGAACGTCGGGCCTGGAGTCGTCCGACCGCCTCAAGTACGAGTACAGGATGGAGGACATCCCGGCGGAGGCCCTGGCGAGCGTCGAGGACATCGCGAACCCGAGGAGCCTCGATGATGTCATGGCCGAGCTGAACGAGATGATCGGCATGTCGTCCGTCAAGGAGATCGTGGCGAAAAAACAGGCCGAGGTTCTCTACGCGCGCCGGTACGGCGAGAGCGCGGACGGCATACGCCCCGGTTACTACTTCTTCGTCGGGAGCGCCGGCACGGGAAAGACCACTGGCGCGCGCCTGTTCGCGGAGTGCCTGCACAGGCTGGGCGTCGTCAAGACGGACAAATTCAGGTCCGTCACCGCCAAGGACTTCATCGGCAGGTACGTCGGCGAGACGGACAAGAAGACCTACGACCTGCTCATGTCGTCGCGCGACGGTACGCTCTTCATCGACGAGGCGTACAGCCTCTCCTACGCGGACGACCACTCGGGGAACAGCTTCAAGAAGGAGGCGCTGGAGGAGATCATAGCGTTCATAGAGAACGAGGAGAACAGGCGGCGCTGCTGCATAATATTCGCCGGCTACCCCCGAGAGATGCAGGATTTCTACAGGTCCAACAGCGGCCTGCGCTCGCGAGGCGAGGAGGTCCGCTTCAAGGACTATACCCCAGAGGAGACCTACGAGATATTCGAGCTGTTCTGCCGCAGAAAGGGCTACGCGATACCGGACGGAGTAAAGGCTCACTACCTGCCGATAATAGCCCGCGCCGCCGAGTCCAGATACTTCGCCAACGCCCGCACCGCCAGGACCATCTTCGAGAGGACGGAGCAGAACATGAAGACCAGACTAACCCGCGCCGCCCCAGAGTCCCAAACGGACGCAAGGACGATCACCCCGGAGGACCTGATGACCCTGGAAGAAATAATGGAGATAGTGAGCGCCGACCCGCCGGCGTGATCTGTAAAAAAAGCCCCCTCGGCAGGAGGGTTCTGTCAGGGCGTGCAACGCCCCAAAACGCCCCCTCGCGGAGGGGGCTGTCGCGCAGCGACTGGGGGAGTCTCACTGATTCAGATGCGCATAGCCATTTTGCGATCGAAAATATTAGCTGTAATATGCTATGCTTCGTGTGAAAGGAGAGGTGACC
>JAISRP010000308.1 GCA_031273585.1 Synergistaceae bacterium | reverse complement strand
CCTCCTGGACCTCCATTACTTTTTTTGATTTTCGCCCGCAGGGCGAAAATCAAAAAAAGAAAACGGGGTCCGGGGGACTTGGTCCCCCGGCGGGTGTGGGCGGCGCCCACGGGTCTGTTTAAATTTCGTCTCCCCACGTCACGGCGAGCCTGGCGGCCTCCGCTCCGCTGCAGTCTATCACGACGGAGTGCGCGTACCTCGGGGGCGACTCGCGCAGGCGTCTTGTTCGCACGGTCACGTCCTCGCGCATCACGGGGGCTATGTACTCGGCGTCGAGTTCGATCGGAGAGAGCCCCTTTACATCCTCGTCCGGCACGCTCTCCGACGCCCAGTCGAAGTACGCGGTGTGGTTCGCGTGTCCGTTCAGGTCAAGCTCCTGCCTCCTGACGCGGAACCGCGATTCCGCGTCGCACGCCTCCCCAACGGTCTCGACCGGGTCGCCCAACTCCTCCCCTGTCGGCTCGGAGCAAGCGAAGTAATTCTCCGGCAGAGCCCTGTCGAGCCGCACGGGGCGGACGCGCTTCAGATCGACCACTATCCAGCCCGACCACGCTCTTGCGACCGGGTTCCCGCCGAGGTCGGATATCTCGAACAGGCGGACCGAGACCAGGTTCCTCTTGGGCTCAAACCACGTCCTGACGGAGAGCCCCTCTTGCCCGGCGTGCCTCAGTATCCGCACGCGATAGCGGCGCAGGACCCAGGTGAGGCCGCGCTCGATCATGCTGGCGACCCCTATGCCGACCGTATCGGCGTGAAGGGCGGCCGCCTCCTGCAAAAACTGAAGCAGCAGCCCCGTCTTCACCCTGCCGTTCGTATCAAGCCCGTAGTACGGGACGTTAAAGACTCGCTCGAACATAGCCTGCCATGACCCCGTTCCCTCGTCGATTTAAATGCGAAATACCGGACAACGTCCAGAGTGTAGCACAGTTGAAGGCGTTGGGGCAGATGCTTGAATGGGCATCCGACGAGGTCATTTATTTCCCCCTGTCTTGGACTCATGTCTCCGGTGGAGGTACAGGTTCAGCTTGGCCATGACGTCATCTGCCTTCAGGGGTTTTCCAAGGTGGTCGTTCATGCCCGAGGCCAGGCATTTTTCGATGTCCTCGCGGAACACGTTCGCGGTCATGGCTATGATCGGGATCGTCTCAGCCCTGGGGACGCCGGAGGCGCGAATGCGGCGCGTGGCCTCGTATCCGTCCATCTCGGGCATCTGCAGGTCCATGAAGATGACGTCGTACAGGTCGGGCGACTCGGTGAACATCCCGAGCGCCTCCATGCCGTTCTCGGCGCAGTCGATCGTGAGCATCGTGGGCTCTAGAACCGCCAGCATTATCTCCCGGTTGACCTCGACGTCCTCGGCCAGCAGCATGCGGCAGCCGTCGAAACACGCCGCCTCGAACTGGGGCTCGTCGTCCGGCATACCCCCGGCCACGCCGAGGTACTCGTTGACGCAGTCGGATATGTCGGATGGGAATATCGGCTTGGGCAGGAACTTGCTCACCCCCGCCCTTCGGGCCTCGGGTTCCGCCTCGCCCCACTCCGCCGCGGACGCCATCATGACGATAGTCCTCCCGGCGTCATACTCCCTTATCCGGCGGGATGTCTCGATTCCGTCCATCCCGGGCATCTTGAGATCTATGAAGTATATGTCGTAGATATCGCCGCGACGCGCCATCCTGCACGCCTCCTCGCCGCTCGAGACCGACGCGCAGGCGACGCCGAGCCTGCCCGAGATGTCCTCGAGGTGAGATCGGACCTCAGGCGAGTCGTCGACGGCGAGTATGCGGACATTGCGCCTGTCCCAGCCACGGTCCGGAGGGCCGTGGGGATCGTCCGGGACGCGCGTGAGCCGCACGGTGAACGAAAACGTGGAGCCGCGTCCCGGCTCGGAATCCACCCATATCGACCCGCCCATCAACTCGACGATGCGCTTTGAGATGGCGAGCCCGAGTCCGGTTCCGCCGAATTTGCGCGACGTGCTGCTGTCGGCCTGGGCGAAGGAGTTAAAAAGGCGGGTTTTCTGTTCGTCGCTGATGCCTATGCCAGTGTCGGCAACCTCCGCCTGAATGGTGCAGACCCCGTCCTCCTCGCCCGCCAGGCTGGCTCTCAGGCTCACGGAACCGCCCTCCGGCGTGAACTTGACGGCATTGGAGAGCAGGTTCGTGACGACCTGTGAAATTCGCTGGTCGTCGCCGTTCAGGACGCGCGGGATCTTCTCGTCTATGCTGACGCTCAGGTTCTGGCGCTTTTCATCCACGCGGAAGTTGATGACGTTCACGACGTTGCGGAGCATCTTCTCGAAGTCGAAGTTCTCAAACGACAGGTCCAGCTTGTTCGCCTCGATCTTGGACATGTCGAGTATGTCGTTGATGATGCCAAGGAGGTGCGTCGAGGCCTCCTCGATCTTCCCCAGGCAATAGTCCTTTCTGTCGGCGTCGCGGGATGACTTCGCTATGGAGGTCATCCCGATGATCGCGTTCATGGGCGTGCGTATCTCGTGGCTCATGTTCGACAGGAACTCGGACTTGGCCATGCTGGCCCGATCCGCCCTCTCCCGGGCGCGGGTCAGCTCCGTGACGTCGTTCATCACCACGACGACGCCGCGGCAGGCCCCGCCGCTCTCCTCCGCCGGCGTTATCGAGACCTGCCATACGATCTCGTCCCCCGTGCGCGGCGCCACATGCTCGTCGTAGTGCCTCGGCCGGTGATTCTGCATGACGTCGAGGCAGCGCCCGGCGGTGTCCACGATCCAAGCGTCCGGCATGGCGCCGGCGAACAGCGCCTCGAACTTGACGCCGACCATCTCCCGCATCTCGCCGTACCCCAGAAACGTCACGGTCCTCTCGCTTCCCAGGACGAAGAGCATGTCCAGGTCGAGCATGAACGTGATTGCTGGGGTGTTTTTCAACAGGAGCTGGTTGTAAAAATTCGACAGCTCCTTGGCGGTCTCGTTCGAGCTATGCAGGCGAACGGTCTGTTCGTGCATGATGGAGAGCGCCCTGTAGTCCCGTTCAAGTTTTTTGTGCCGCCTCTCCAGCTGTTTATATTCTTTTTCCAGTTCGTCAGGGGACATACTCTGTCTTCACCAACCGCGCTAGATCATGCAAAATGTGATTGAACAGTTGTGAAACCTGTTTGACACGACGCCGTCCCTGAAGCGGGTGGGGCATATCTCCCCAAGGCAGTACGCGCCCGAGAGGGAGAGGCGATCCGGCAGCATCCCGCTCAGTATGCGCCCCTCCGCGTCCGCGTCCGAGCCGAGGATCATGGCCCGGCCGCAGCAGGATATGCAGAACACCGACGAGTATTCGTAGCCGTCGGTGTTCCGGGCCTCCTCCAGAAGGGCGTTCATGGAGTCCCGGCACGCCGTCATGATGTCGTCCTTGCTTATGAGGCAGATGTTCGCCAGAGTCCCGGTCGGGACGTCCCCGAAGAACGAGCCCGACCCATCGGAGAGGTTCAGGCCGGAGATGTGCCGCATGAGCGGCGTCTCGTCCCCGCCCTCCCGCGTCAGCATCATCGGGTACGACGTGAAGGCGAGCAGGGGGTCCTCGACGTCGGTCTTCAGGCCGAAGCCCTCCAGGTACTTGACGAAGGTCTCGTCCCCTACCTTGCGGACGACGTTGCCCTCCGCCACGACGACCCTGCGTATGCGTTCCGCGAATCGCGATGTGACGTGCCGCAGAGAGAACACGGGCTTCACGTTCCCCCGGACTCCGACCGCGACCATTGCGTCCCTGTACTCGTTCCCGGAGAGGAACACGCGGGCCCGCTCGTAATCATAGTCGTCCGATGCGACTCCGCCCATCAATGGGACCCCTGGGATCTCGTCCATGAGGACGTTGGGATACGCATCCCCCGAAAATGACATTCCCGGCGGACAGAGCGCAAACATGACGCCCGGCTTTTGAGACGACGCATCGCCCTGCGGCGCGGCGCGCCTGTACGCATCTCTGATCTTCTCCTCGTGTCCGCCTCCCGCGAGGGGCGCCGACACGGCCGTGAAAAATTCACAATCATCCGCCGTCAGAACGCTGAGCACCGCCGCGGCCTCGTGATGACCGTCCGAGTCGAGCGTGGCGAGCGTCGTCATCCCGACCGTCTCGAAGCCGAGCAGTTTTTTCAAATCACGGGTGGCTGCGGCGCCGTCCGTGTCGGCGTCGCAGAATAAAAAACCGATGGAATTTTTCCCCGGATTTAGCTTTTCTCCGATCGAATTTGCCAGCTCGCGGGCGGTTTCAGCCCCGTCCTCCAATTCATAGCTCACTGCGACCGCGCTTCTCATAGCGGATTCCCCCCGACATCTGTCCGTAAACTACGCCCTGCGGGGCCGGTAACTCCCCAGACAATATAGCAATTTAACAATAGAAGCCTAAAGGGTAAAGATTGAAAACCCTTGCTGTCACCGCAACCGCCATCGGCAAAATTCCACGCGGTTTATTCAATCGGCTATAGCAACTGGTGCTGGAACGAAATAACCCTCGACAGAAATTATAACCTCTTATTCAAGAAAACGAACCGAACGCCGGAGATCCAAATCCGCGGGCAAAACCCTGGAGCTCCGCCCCAAACCCCGCGCCTGCTGCGGGGCTCCACGGCTTGGCATCAAAAAAATCGGGACCGCCTTTTCCGGCAGCCCCGATTTTTACGGGAATGAAAGTTTTTTTTAAACGAATCACCCGACTGCTCCATCCCGAGGCGCAAGAGGCGTGGACATGTGGCGCAATGTTTTCCAGAGCCGTCGCCAGATCGAGATGCTGAATGAAGGGAGGTTGCAGTTTTTTTGAGGCGGGAAAAGGGGCACAAATGGAGTGCGCATCGCCCTAAAAAGCC
>JAISRP010000268.1 GCA_031273585.1 Synergistaceae bacterium | reverse complement strand
ACGGAGAAGGTCACCTCCGACGCGCAGGCGGCGCTCGCAGTCAGCAACGATGTGGCGCTGGTAGGCGACGAAGCGAGGAATAGCCGGGAGCAAATGGAACGCGTCGTGGATGCGATGGGAAAGATCAGCGCCACCTCCCAACAGATTGAGAACGTTATCAAGAGCATAGAACAGATTGCGTCTCAGACGAATCTGCTGGCATTAAACGCATCCATAGAGGCGGCCAGAGCGGGCGAGGCCGGCAGGGGATTTGCGGTGGTGGCGGGGGAGATCGGAAAGCTTGCCTCTCAGTGCGCGGAAGCCGCTAACGACACGAAAGAACTCATACGCCAGTCCCTGGTGGATATTCAAGAGGGGAATGTGATCGTGGAGGTCGCTTCCGAGGCTTTAAAGGGCGTGCTGTCCCATGTCACCGGGATTGTAAAGGATGTCAATGCCATCAGTCTGTCCTCGAAATCCCAGATACAGGCGATGGATGGAATGAAGGATACGGTGGAGAAGATCGGCGACGCCAGTCAAGAGACTGCGGGGATTGCGGAGAAAAGCTCCGCTGTGAGCCAGCAGCTTTTGGCCCAAGCGGAGGATCTGAACAATCTTCTGGCGAAATTTCAGTTGAAGGCTTCATGTGCGTAGACATTGCCTCTGGGCCACTCGTGGAATAAATTAGTTATAGCCGATTGAATAGACCGCGTGGAATTTTGCCGATGGCGGTTGCGGTGGCAGCACATGTTTCAATCTTTACCCTTTAGGCTTCTAATGTTAAATTGCAAAAAAAAAAGTGAAAAGGGAGCAGGCAGCATGCGCGGGGTTTGGGGCGGCACCCACGGTCCTCCGCATCGGTTTGTCGTGTATAATGTCCTGAAATCGCGAGGAGGCGTCGTTGGAATGTCGAATCAGAATTGGGACCCCATGAGGTACAGGAAATCGGCAGGGTTTGTGGCGGAGCTTGGGAAGCATCTGGTGGAGCTGTTGAAGCCGCAGCCGGGCGAGCGCATACTGGACCTCGGGTGCGGAGAGGGAACTCTCGCGAGGTCGCTCCTCGATGCGGGTTGCGACGTCGTGGGCGTGGACTCGAGCCCGGCGATGGTCGAGGCGGCGCGAGCCCGCGGGGTTGACGCGCGCCTGATGGATGCCCATGACCTCGACTTCGGGGAGGACGCGCGCTTCGACGCCGTCATGAGCAACGCTGCGCTCCACTGGATGAGCGACCAGTACGCGGTCGTGCGGAGCGTCTGGAGGGTGCTTGCGCCAGGAGGGCGGTTTGCCGCCGAGTGCGGCGGAGAGGGGTGCGTCAGGATCATCCGCGAGGGCATGAAAATATCCCTCATAAAGCGCGGAATAGACTACAAAGCCCGCAATCCGTGGACGTTCCCAGAGGTGGGAATTTTCTCGCGCGTGCTGGAGAACCAGGGCTTCAACGTGAGCTTCATAGCCCGCTTCGATCGCCCGACGCCGCTTCCCGACGGCCTGAGGGGGTGGCTGGAGGTGTTCTCGAGGACGCACGCCGAGGGCCTGGCCGACGAGGAACGGGACGAATTTTACAGGGAGGTCGAGGATTACTGCCGCCCGAGGCTTTACGACGAGCGATCGGGCTGGACCGCGGATTACGTCAGGCTGCGCTTCCTGGCAGTGAAGCCGGACTGACGGCGCTCAAATGATATCCATCATCCTGGCCTCGCGTCCAGTGAAGAACGCAAACTGGCCGAAGCCGGCGGATTTGAGGCAGTCCATGGCGGTCTCTATCTCCGCCCCCACGTTTCGGGAGTTGTGAGCGTCCGAGCCGATCGTAACTATCTCGCCCCCGGCCCTGCGGAACAGCCCTATGACCTCGGGCGACGGAATTATTTCGCCGAGCCCCCTCTGGAGCCCTGACGTGTTTATCTCGATCCCCTTGCCCTGGCGCGCCGCCGACTTCAGTATCTCGAACAGGTCGCCGTAGTAGACCGAGAGGTCCACCGTCTTCCTCGCCGCGGCGCTCATATATCTCATCTGGTAGTTGATGTGTCCTACCACGTCGAAGCAGCCGCTCTCCACGAGCTCGTACAGCTCCTCGTAGTATCTCTGCATCAGCGAGTCGAGGTCGACGTTCTCGTAGTCGATATAATAGAAGTCGTCGGTGTCCCTCAGCCTGTGAAGCGATCCTATGACGAAGTCGAGCCCCGGGTCGCCCGCGATATCCCCGGCCAGAGCGTAATTATGATGAGGCTCGCCCAGCTCGATCCCCGCCGATATGAGCAGATCGTCCCCGTACAGCTCCCTGGCCTCGGCGACATCCCTGACTATCGCGCGCCTTACCCTGTCGCACCTGTGCCGGCCCCCGTCGATGTCGCAGTGATCGGTGAAGGCTATGCCCTTGAGCCCTCTTTTTACCGCCGCTGCGCATACGGCGTCGACCGGCTCCGTGGCGTCGCCCGAGTTGCCGGAGTGCACGTGGCTGTCATAGTAGTTTTCGTAAGCGATCATTGATATCCCATCCCCTCCGCGCGCCGCTATTCGTCCGTATTTTCCTTGCGCAGCGCCGTATCAGGCAGGGTGATGACCTCCCCCTCCTGCGTAGATTGATACCAGCCGTCGCCGCTCTCCCGGGGCGTCTCGCCGTCATCGAACCGGAAACTTCGCCCATCGTCCCGCTCCCTCGGCGCCCTTCCGAACCAGTACACGGCGCGCATCCCGGGAAGCAGTCCGAGGCGCGCGAGAATGGCTGCAATTATGAGCGCGATGACGATTATGGCAATTAACGCCAGGATAAAGGGCAGGAAGAAGACCATCGTCATCAGGACAAGGATCAGCATAATGAGACCTCGCATTGCGATACCTCCCTGCATACCTCAGAATAATTTGGCGCGGTTCCACCCGAGGGCATTATAACAGAGAACGAAAAAAATCCCCCGCGCTCATGCACGGAGGACCAAGAATAAGGGCGGTTAGTCGATTACGACACCGTTGCCCTCAACGGTTGCACAGTTTTTTTGAAGCAGTCCCGACTTCGGCGGATTTTACCAAAGAATGCAGCAATACCAAGGGTTCACGAGACAGGCGGGGCACTACTTCCGCTCTTTTGAGAAGATCGTCGACGGGGATTGTGTTTTCTGAGGAGGTTTTTGATTGAGCGGCTCTCCCTGG
>JAISRP010000249.1 GCA_031273585.1 Synergistaceae bacterium | reverse complement strand
AGACCGCGTCGGTACTGGCGTCGGCCCTGCGGAAGATCGGGTTTGACCTCGCGTTGTGCGGTGAGGGCTCGTCCGATTTTTATTCGCAGCAGGTCGGCATTCAGGTTGGAGAGCTGTTGGGCGTGGGCGCGTACAACGCCGTCAGCAGGATAACCCCCAAGGGGGACGGGCTCTTGATCGAGCGGACGCTCGAGCGCGAGGTCGAGGTGCTTGAAATCCCGCTGCCGGCCGTTCTGTCAGTTACGACCGACATCAATCTGCCCAGGATTCACCAGATGAAGGACATACTTGCGGCCGGCAAGAAGCCGGTCAACAGGTTGGATTTGTCCGACGTCGGTTCAACCGGGGAGAGCGCGGTCGACGTAGTGAGCACCCTGGCTCCCGAGAGCGTCGCGCGCAAGGGGATCATCGTCGAGGGCGATTCCGAGGACAGTATCGAAGCCTTCGTACAAAACATCCGCAAGGAGCTGTGAGGTGGGCGCGATGGCAAAGTTAAAGAGCGTATTTATCTTGAGCGAAAATCCCGCCGCATTGGGGCAACTGGCCGCTGCCGCCCGCGAGATCGGAGAGTCCGTGTCCGCCGTGCTAATCGGCAGAGGACAGGAGAAGCAGGTTATAGAAGGAGGCGCAGATAGAGTCTATCTGCTGCCGGAGGGGCAAGGCCAGATTGTCGAGGACTACGTGCCGTCGATACAGAAACTGATCGCGGACGAGAAACCTCAGGCAGTGCTCGTTCGGACATCCCGGAAGGGCCGGCTCATAGCGGGCCGGCTGGCGGCGGCCTCTGGGACCAGCGTCCTCGCCGACACATCGAGGCTGTGGGTGGAGAACGATTCGCTCCACAGCGCCCGCATGGTGTACGGCGGCGCCGCCATTCGCGTCGAACGAGCCAAGGGTCCGGTAACGGTCGCCCTCGTCGGGGACGGGCTGTATGAACCGCTCAAACCAGACGCGGGGCGCAAGGGTGACGTCGTCGAAGTCCCATTCGTGCAGCCCGCTAGGAGAGCGACCCTTGTGGAGAGCAGGCCGAAGGGCGGCGAGTCCGTCAACCTCGCGGCCGCGAAGAAGATCGTGTGCATCGGCCGAGGCTTGGCGAAACAGGAGGATCTGTCCCTGATCGAGGACCTCGCAAAAACGCTGGGGGCCGAGGTCGGATGCACCCGCCCCATCACTGAGGGGGTCAACTGGCTGCCAAGGGAGCGGTACATAGGGGTGTCTGGCGTGATGGTGAAGCCTGACGTTGCGTTTGTCATCGGCATCTCCGGCCAGATTCAGTTCACTGTCGGCGTCAACACCGCCCGGACCATCATCGCGATCAACAACGACAAGAATGCGCCCATTTTCAAGAGCGCGGATTACGGGATCGTCGGCGATCTTTATACCGTCGTCCCCGCGCTCGCGGACAAGTTGAAGGGCTGACGCTCTGAAGATCGTCTCGGGAGGGGAGAACATGGAGAAAAAGAAGATGCACTATGCCTGGTGGATTCTGGCGAGCGGCGGAGTGATCGCGTTTGGCGTTCTCGGAATCATATACCAGTGTCTGGGAATTTTCTTCACGCCGGTATGCGAGGAGCTTGGCATTCCACGGGGCTCGTTTTCGTTCCATGTTAGCTTGATATGGATTGTAATGATATTTGCCCTGCCGGTTGCGGGCAGGCAGATGTCAAAGAAGAACGCGAAGCAGTATCTGTTTTTCAGCGTTGCGATCCTGTGCGGCACATTCGCAGCCATGTCGCGGTTTACAAACGTATATCACTGGTACGCGGGCGGCGTGCTGATGGGGCTGTCCAGCTCCGTCTGCCTCTACCTCCCGGTCCCGATGCTCATCAACAACTGGTTCAAGAAAAAAGTCGGCATGGCGATGGGCATCGCCCTTGCCATGTCGGGGGTCGGGGGCGCCATCTTCAACCCCCTCGGGGCCTGGATCATAAAGAACTACGGGTGGAGAAACGGATATCTCGCCCTCGGGCTCTCCGCCGCTGTGATCACCCTGCCGGTCATCCTGTTTGTCGTCCGCTTCAAGCCAGCCGAGATGGGCCTCAAACGATACGGCGAGGAGGAGGATACTGCGCCGTCTCAGGGTGGGGCCTCCGTTTCCCCGGAACTCACGGGTTTGACAACCGGGGAGGCGTTCGGGAAGGTCGCGTTTTACAGCACGGTATTGTTCTCCGCGCTGCTGACGATGTGCGTTTCCGTTTCGTCCTTCTTTCCCAGCTATGTGGCATCGATCGGCCTGGACCCCGTGACGGGCGGCTTCATGCTGTCCGCGGTGGCCATCGGCGCTATATTCGGCAAGATCTCGCTCGGGAACATGAACGACAAGTTAGGTGTCGGCAAGACGATCACGATCGCGTCCGCGCTCGGAGCTGGGGGCTTAGCCGCGGTATTGTTCGGCGGAACCGCAATCCCCCTGCTGTATGGCGGCTCGTTTCTGTTCGGATTTTCGGCCTTTGCGATGGTGACGGTCCAGGTACCGATGGTGGTCAGGCATTTCTTCGGACAGAAGGGATACGGCTCCATCTACTCCTTCGTGCAGTCGGGGACGACCCTCTGTCAGGCCTTTGTCATGACGCTTTACGGCGTCATCTACGACAGGACTCAATCGCACGTTAATTCCATCGTGGCATCCATCGCGTTCCTCGCCGTCGCCTATTTGATGTACCTGGTCACCAGCGCGACCGGAAAAAATTTGTTTGAAAAGGGGAAGTCCGCGTAGGGAAAATAAATTTTTTTTGACACCGGCTTGCGGCAAAAAATTTCACGGCATCACAAATATGAGGTGGTTGAAGAATATGAAGATCATGGTATGCGTGAAACAGGTGCCAGACACGGAGATGATAAAGGTCGATCCGGTGACTGGGAGCCTGATACGGGACGGCGTGCCCAGCATCATAAATCCCTTCGACCTGAACGCGCTCGAGGCGGCGTTACAGCTCAGGGGGGAATACGGCGGCAGCGTCGCCGCCGTGTGCATGGGCCCTCCGCAGGCGGAGGAGGCGCTGCGGGACTGTCTTGCTATGGGAGCGGACAGCGCAGTCCTCATCAGCGACAGGGTCTTCAAGGACTCGGATACCCTGGCCACGAGTCATGTCCTCTCGCTCGCCGCGCGTCAGTTCGGGCCGTTCGACCTCGTGCTGTGCGGTAAGCACTCCCTGGACGGCGAGACGGGTCAGGTCGGGCCTCAGATTGCCGAGTTCCTGGGGTGGAATCAGGTGACTTACGCGTCTTGCATGAGGCAAACGGCCGACGGTCTAGTCATCGACAGGGAGATGGAGGGGGGAGTCGAGCGAGTTCTGACTCAGACTCCCGTGGTCTGCACCGTGACCAAGACACATTACGAACCGCGCAAGGCCACGATGAAGGGGAAACTCGCCGCGAAAAAAGCTCCGATAGAAATTCTGAGCTCGCAGACGCTTCAGGGGCTCGACCTCGGCCGGATCGGGCTTGTCGGCTCGCCCACGAGCGTGACGAGGTCATTTGTCCCGCCGGTCGGCGAGCCGGGCGTGATCATAAAAGAGGCCACTGACGCCCTGTCCGCGGCCAAACTCGCGGAACTGCTGGCGCAGGCGGAGGCGATATAAATGGACGTCGTGGACAAGACCGCGTACAGGGGCATCTGGGTGTTCGTCGAGCAGCGCAACGGCATTTGTGAGAGCGTGTCGCTCGAGCTCTGCTCCGAGGGGCGCAGGATCGCGGATTCCTGCGGCGAGAGGCTTGTGGCCGTCGTCATCGGCTCGGACACGGCGTCCGCCGCCGACGCTGCGGCAGATACCGGAGTCGACGAGGTAATCCGCGTCGACGGCGGCGAGTATGCCGATTACACGACCGACCCC
>JAISRP010000242.1 GCA_031273585.1 Synergistaceae bacterium | reverse complement strand
AAGGACAATTCGCCGTTAAATATGAATGTTTTACGAAAGACCGCGCTTTCGCTGACGAGGAAGTCCGATTTTGGCCGCAAGCGGCTCGGAGCCAGAAAAAAGATGCTTAAAGCCGCTCTCAACCCGGACGTATTGTTGAAGATCATTTTTGATCAAAAGTAAATGCTGTTGCCCTGGGCCATTCGCCATCTCCTCTTGCCTCACGTCACATGATTCTATGCGTTTATCATAACGAATTGGGGAAGAGTCAGAGCAAACGCATCAGGGCTTAACAAGTCCAGATAAAAAAACGGAAAGGCCGCCCGTTTAGGGCGATTCCTTCCGTTTAAGTCAGCGAAGCTTTCGCCCCAGCGCCGCCTCGTACATGGCGATGAGATTTTCAGGCGGCACGCCGGCCACCACATTGTGAATGCTGGAGAATACATAGCCCCCTCCAGCGTTGAATATCTCCACGCGACGCGCGACCTCGCGGCGGACCTCGTCGGGAGTCCCGAACGGCAGGGTGCGCTGGGTGTCTACTCCGCCGCCCCAGAACACGAACCGGTCCCCCCAGCGCTCCTTGAGCAGTTCCGCCGGGACGCCGCCGCTCTCCATCGCGTTCACCTGCACCGGGTTGAGACAGTCGACGCCCATATCGGCCAGATCGTCCAGCAGTTCGTTCACACAACCGCAGGTGTGATAAAAAGTCCTCCAGCCGGTATTTTTGTGTATCCAACCGTTAATCCTCTCGTAGTGCGGCCTGTAGAGCTTGCGGAACGTGTCGCGGCTCGCGAAAAGCCCCTTCTGCGTGCCGAAATCGGTCCCCGAGACCCATATCACGCTGATGCGCTCCCCGACCGCCTGCCTGTATATTTCGAGGTTTTTCAGCATTATCTCCGTCTGATACGAAAATACCTCGTCGACATAATCCGGGAATAGCGCGTGAGCCATCAGCCAATCGGCCACGAGCCTGATGCCCCGCGGAGACGTCACGTGAGGTCCGGGAATCACGGCCACGTCGCCGAGCCCGCCTCCGCCCAGCACACCCATGATCGCATAGTCCGTCTCGTCGTACAGTCTCCTCGACTCGGCCTCCCAGTACGCCGCTTCCTCGTCCGTGGCGACGGCGAAGTCGTCCTTGAAATCCTCCGCCGGAGTCAGGTCGCCCTCGTCTATGTCCCAGTCGAAGGGCGCCGTGCGAATGGCGGCGTCGAAGAACGATCCGCCGCGAGGCATACAGGCGCATGGCGCAGAACCCCTATCCCCCCTCGGATAGAGCCACTTTGTCCCATGTTCGTCCACGTCGATCTCGAATGCGCCAGGGACGTAGAGAGGGGTGCCGTCGTCGAGCGCCCAGGGCTTCCAGTTTTCGTTGGCGAAACCGTAAAAATTGCCCCTGTTCCACAGGCCGACCACATCCCCGCCGACGAGCGCCATGAGATCCTCCCCTATTTCACCCAGCATTTGCGCGGGTTCGACGACCTTGATCGGATGTTCGTCGAGTCCCAGCGCCCTGCGCAGACGGTACAGGGCGGAGGCGTTCATCCCGGTCTGGCCGTTGCTGCCCAGGTCCACCGGAACCCGGTCGGGAGGGCGGTGAGCCAGAGCGGACGCTACTCTCTCCCTCGGCGTCATGGCCTCATTTCGCCCCGTCATATATGTTCGCAGTCCTCGGGGAATACGTCGCGTTCATACGACCTCTCCTTCCGGGTATCAGGCGGTATTGCGGGACCTCCGCCGTCATTGTAAGTGATTATATATCATGAACCCGTCCTTGACCTCAACCCGCGAAATTTTTCACACAGTCCCGGCGTCGGGTTTCTCCCGCGATTATCGCGATCATATCATCAAACGGGCGGCGCGGTTAATTTTCCCCCACAATTCAGCCGCCGTGTGATAAACTTTCCCTTGTCGCACCGATTACGAAACTTCGAGGAGGAGCGGATATATGCTAAGCAACGCGAGCTGCAGCGCAGCGGACATGCGTCCCCGCAAGGAGAAGCCATGATGGATATGATCGTTCGCAACGCCAGAATTCACCGCCGCGGAGGGCTCCGCCGGGAGAGCGGGGAGGAACTCCCGACGTGCGATATAGGAGTCGAGGGCGGAAGGATAACAGCGATCGAACCGCGTATCGGCGCCTCCGCTGAAAAAGAGATAGACGCAGGGGGAAACCTCGTCTCGCCTCCTTTCATAGACCCTCATCTGCACCTCGACGCGGTCCTGTCGGTCGGGTCCCCCAGATACAACGAATCCGGCACTCTGCTGGAGGGGATCAAAATCTGGGGGGAGCGCAAAAAGAACCTCACGAAAGAGGCCATAAAGAAAAACGCGCGGGAGGTCGTCGACTGGCAGGTAGCCCAGGGCATCATGCACGTCAGGACTCACGCCGACGCCTCGGACCCGACGCTGTTGCCACTGGAGGCCCTGCTCGAACTGAAGGACGAGATACGCGACGTGATGGACCTGCAAATTGTCGCATTCCCTCAGGACGGCGTTTACACGAACCCGGACGGAGAGAATCTAATGAGG
>JAISRP010000080.1 GCA_031273585.1 Synergistaceae bacterium | reverse complement strand
CCTCTGGCAAAAAAAAAAAAATTTTTCATTTGGCCCCTGGTTGGTCCGCCCGGGGGGGGGGTTGGGGGGCCCCCCCCAAGGTCCTGCCCGCGGTGTTAATGTTGGAACAATTCGACTCGATAATATAGAATACTGTCCATTGAAATATGAAGGGTGTGGCTGAATGAGCGTTTTTGAGATAAAGAACGACACGGTGCTGGGGATTTTGGAGCACATCTCCCCGTACCTTCACGGAAAGAGGGACGCGCTCGTGCGGATACTCGCCTGCGTGTTCTCCGGGGGGCACATGCTCCTGGAGGACTTGCCCGGGCTCGGCAAGACCACTCTCGCGGTGGCGGCCGCCCGTGCGCTGGGGCTCAGCTTCGGGCGGGTGCAGTGCACGAACGACCTCCTTCCGACCGACGTGACGGGGCTCAACGTGTTCAAGGCCGAGAGGGGGGAGTTCGAGTTTCACCCCGGCCCGATATTCAATAACCTCGTACTCGTGGATGAGATCAACAGGGCCTCTCCCAAGACTCAGAGCGCGCTGCTGGAATCAATGGGCGAGGAGCAGGCTACGATAGACGGGGTGACGTACAGGCTCGCCGAGCCGTTTTTTGTCATAGCGACGCAGAATCCGATCGAGCACTCTGGCACGTTTCCGCTGCCGGAGTCCCAGATGGACCGCTTCATGATGAGGACGTCGATCGGCTATCCCGACAGGGACTCCGAGAAGGACATACTCCGCCTCGGGCTTCACAGGCACTCGATCGACGGGCTGTCCCCCCTCATGTCGGCCGCTGTGGTCATGCAGATTCAAGAGGAGATCGAGCACGACGTCAAAGCCGGGGACAGGATACTGGACTACATCCTGTCGCTCGCCGAGACCACGAGGGCGCACCCCCTGATCACGTGCGGCATCTCGACGCGCGGGGCGATGGTCCTGCTCAAGTGCGCGAGGTGCGTCGCGTGGATGCAGGGGCGGGACTTCGTCATACCGGAGGACGTCAAGGCGTTTGCCGAGGACGTCCTGCTCCACAGGCTGCGCTTCAGGGAGGAGTCGAGGTACGAGGGACCGGCGGTGCTGCGCTCCGTCCTGAGCGGGACGCCGGTGATGTGATGAAGCGCCTGATAAGGGTGCGGAGGGCAGGTATCGTATATATTATCGCGCTCATCGTGATGTGCCTGCTCGCGTTTTACGGCGGCAACAACCTTCATTACCTGGCGGCCTCCGTCTTAGCCGGTTACTTCTGCGCATCCGGGCTGGCCGGGCGCGGCAACCTATTCGGAGCCGGGGTCTCCCTGTCGTTTCCAGACGAGATATACGCAAACGCGCCCTTCCTGCTGACGATAGAGGTGTCGAACAACAAGCGGCGCGCCCCGATATATCTCATCGATGTCAGGGTGGGCGGCGCGAAAATGTTCTTCCCCGTGATCATGCCAGGCGAGCGCAGGAGCGAATCCGCGGTGCTCTCGTTCCCGTCGAGGGGCCTGCACATGCCGGGCGAGGTGGAGATATCGTCGCCCTACCCGTTTAACTTCTTCACGAGGTACAGGCAGATGGAGCAGGATGGACCCGTGCTCGTGTTCCCGAGACAGGCCGGCCGCGGCGATGAGGCGGTCTTCGTTAAGACTGGGGAGGAGGATGTCTCAAACGATGCGTGGCGCCCGATTGCCGAGACGGACATAATGGGCGTCCGCCCCTACGTAGAGGGAGACCCGATGAAATTTATTCACTGGAAGTCAAGCGCGCGCACAGGACGCCTCAACACTAGGCTGTACGACGGGTCGTCGGACGGGGCCGGGCGGTCGGGCCGGATCATAGACCTCGACGGCATGGTCCCCTCCGGGCTCGAGCGGGCCCTGTCGATAGCCAGCCGGGAGATCGCGCGCTCCCTCGAATCCGGGGATGCCATTGGGATGATGGATGGCGGACGCCTCACCGAGCCCGTCTCGTCGAGGGCGGACAAGCTGTCCATGCTTGCGGGTCTCGCGCTTCATGAAGATATCGATATCCCTTAAAAATCTGCTGCTGCTGAATACCCTGGCGAACGTATCGGTCGCCTATGTCTCGTGCTCGGGGCTCCTGAGCGTCCCGTATCAGGCCGCCTTCATAGCCGGCATGGCGATAGCCGTATTCCTCGGCGTCACGCGCTCCTACAGGCCGTCCCGGGTCGTGCTGAACATTGCAGCCGTCGGGATCGCGGCATCCGCCGTCATGCGCATCACCTTCAATACGGTCGTGGAGACCTTTACCGAGGCCGTCATGATGATGATCGTAATAAAGATGTTGGAGGACCGCCGCGCGAGGGATTACCTTCAGATAATCTCGATGACGGCGCTTGCAGTCATCTGCTCCGCCATAGTCGCCGCGAGCGAGATGATGATACTGCAATTTTTCATCATCAGCTTTTTATCAGGGTTCGAGCTGCTGCTCGCGGCGTGGTTCGACAGGGCGCCCGACGCGGTCCTGTCCTCCGCGTCCGCCGCGCGTTTCCTGGGCAGGTCGTTCTCGATGTGGCTCACGATGCTGCCGTTCTGTCTTGCCGTCTTCTTCCTGACCCCTAGGGCAGCCGCCGTCGTCATGCAGATGCCGGGACGGGGCGACCAGAACAGCAGCCTTGTCGGGTTCTCGGATACCGTTGCCCTGGGCTCGGTGGGCGCGATCAAGATGAGCGACGCGGTCGCGTTCAGGGCGGAGATGGAGCCGGTCGAGCCGCAGGATCTTTATTGGCGCGGCATCACGCTCGAGGTGTTCACGGGGAACGCGTGGCTGCCGTCGCGCCGCGGCGGCGGCCTGGTCCCATCCGGCGACGCCGGGAGCCCTGTAACTCAGTCCATCGTGATGGAGCCGAGCCCGAACCGATGGCTCTTTGCCATCGACATCCCGGTCGCGGTGTACGGGGATGGCGTCATGGAGGCCGGTGAGGGAGTATTCCGGCGCGTCGCCGGGAGGGGGAGCGCCTCAATATCGAGGAGGTTCGAGTACAGGGCGATATCGATACCCTCGCCCACGATCGAGCCCTCCGCCGAGGGGATCGATGCGGCGCGGCTCATGGGCGTACCGGACAACTTCAGCCCCTCCCTGCGAGAGCTCGCAGAGAGCCTCACGTCCGGCGCGGACGATGCCGATAAACCAGGGATAATGATGGACTACCTCTCGCCGCCGCGCTTCGGGTATACCCTGGAGGATCTTCCGACGTCGCGCAGGGCCCTAGAGGAGTTCGTCCTGACGGGCAGGATGGGAAACTGCGAATATTTCGCCTCAGCGATGGCGGTCATGCTTCGCATGTCCGGCGTGCCGTCGAGGCTCGTGGCGGGCTACCACGGGGGCGTCTACAACGACGGCGGCGGCTACTACATAGTAAGCCAGAACAACGCCCACGTCTGGGTGGAGGCGTGGGACGACGAGTCAAACCTGTGGCGGCGCTACGACCCCACTCCCGCCGAGGGCGGGGGAGGCGCGTCCGCGTCCGGCCAGCAGGAGTACAGCCGGTTCTCGCTCTACATGGACGTGCTGAACTATCGGATATCCCGCATGTTCACCGAGTACGACAGCGAGTCCCAGAGCGAGGCCCTGTACAGGATAAGGGAGATACTGAACAACCCAGGGGTCACGGTCGCGGGGCTCGTAAAAAAACTCACCGATTCGCCCGAACAACACAAAAAAATTGCCGGCGCCTCGCTCGCCCTGGTCGCAGCAGTCTGCCTCCTGCTGTCGGTAAAAATTTTCAAAAACAGGAGGACTACGGAGGAGAACCTGCTTCGCGGGTTCCAAAGGGCGATGATGCGCCACGGCTACGAGCGGAGGCCAAGCGACGGCCTAGAGGAGTTCATTTACTCCATCCGAAGGGGACCGGAACGGGATGAACGCCTGTTCCGCCTCGCCCTCGACTTCGTCACGCGATTTGAGAGGCGCTACTTCACTGACGTAAGCATCACCGGCGACGAAGCCCTATACCTGATGGACGTCGTAAATCGCATCAGCAAGCTCTAAACCTTGGGGCTCCGCCCCAAACCCCGCCGGGGGACCAGTCCCCCGGGCCCCCAATTTTCTTTTTTTTGAATTTCACCCGGAGGGTGAAAATCAAAAAAAAG
>JAISRP010000192.1 GCA_031273585.1 Synergistaceae bacterium | reverse complement strand
CGAGGCGGGCGCAGGGATATATTCCTCGGCGTGAGGGAGTGTCAGGGATACGCGGAACCGTGCCGCTTCGGAGAGGGCGGCGGCGCGTACGACGGATACGGCGAGGTGGCGTATGGGCTAATGTTCCACAGCTTCAGCTATCCCGAGGAGTCCGGGGTGAACGAACTCGTGAGCAGGTTCTGGAGGGCTGAGATGAAGGACGGCGTGATCGAATTTCCAAGACCGGAGGATTGCACTATCACCAAGGTCGTTCGAAAGATGAGACCTGTCAAGTTCGTTCCGAACGTGAATTTTTCAGGTCTGGCGGAAGAGGGCCTGTAGAATGAGCTGGATGCGGAAACTGTACGAAACGTACGAGAGCTCGATGGAAATGGACCTCTCGAAAGAGGAGTTCCAGCCTCTCCCGCCAGGTCACACGAGCCAGCAGGCGCATGCCGAGATCACTGTCGATGGGAATGGAAACTTCCTATTCGCGTCGGTCGTCCAGAATGAGGAGACCCGAATACCGGCGACCGAGAGCTCGTCAGCCCGCACTATTGGCGGCGTCCCGCACCCGCTCTGCGACAAGATTCAATACGTCGCTGGGGATTACCCGGATCACGGAGGCGGGAAAAACAGTTATTTCGACGACTTCAAAAGCGGCAATGAGACCAGGGACGGATATATCTCGCTCCTTGGCAAGTGGTGCGTGGCCTCGGGGCATCCCAAGCTGCGCGCGGTATATGAATATGTAAAAAAACGCCGCGTGATTCGGGATCTCGCGGACAGCGGTGTGCTCCACCTCGATGAAAATGGGCGTCTGATCAAGTCGTGGACGGGTGGTGATGGTGAGCCGGCGATATTCAAGGTTCTGACTAAAAGATCCGGCGAGATAGACCAGGGGGATGTGTTCGTCAGGTGGCGCGTGAGCATCCCGGGCGAGCGAGAGGACAGGGTTTGGCGTGACGATGATCTGGTCGAATCGTGGAAGAGGTACAATCTGTCCATTCAGGAGAGCCGCGGGCTCTGCTTTGTCACAGGTGAAGTCGCGATTCTCAGCCTGCTCCACCCAGCTAGAATCAGGTACGCGGGTGATTGCGCGAAGTTGATCTCCTCGAACGACAGTTCGGGCTTCACGTTTCGAGGCCGGTTCACGAGCGCGGATCAGGCTTGCTCGATCGGCTACGAGGTCAGCCAGAAGGCTCACAGCGCCCTGCGCTGGCTTGTGCACCGCCAGGCGTGGCGCAACGATGATCAGGTGATAGTGGCATGGGAGGTATCCGGCAAGAAAGTGCCGATGTTCATGGAAAACTCGTCGGACGCATCCCTGAGCGACTTCATGCTCAAGGAGGGGATCGATTTTTCATTCTATGAGAGCGATGCCTACGGCGGCGATATGGGACAGGCCTACGCGAGGGAGCTCAACAAAAAAATCGACGGATACAGGAGCGAGCTCGGCGACCGGAGCGACATGGTCGTGATGGGAATGGACTCCTCCACGCCGGGACGCATGGCGATAACCTACTATCGGGAGCTGAGCGGGTCCGAGTTTCTGGCCCGGGTCGAAAAATGGCACGAGTCCTACGCGTGGCCTCAGGATTACGGCAAAAAATTAAAATTTGTGGGTACCCCGTCCGCTAAGGACATAGCCGCTGCCGCGTTGGGCCGCAGGATGGATTCTAAAATATGCAAATCGACGGTCTCGCGGATCCTACCATGTATCCTGGACGATCTGCCGGTCCCGGCGGACCTCGAAAAATCGGTATTCAACAGGACTGTGAACCGCGTCTCGCTCGAGTTTTGGGAGTGGGAAAAAAATCTGGGCATCTCCTGCGGGCTGTACAGGGGATTGCATAAAGGGAGGAATTACAAAATGTCTTTGGAACCTGAGAGAAGAACCAGGGACTATCTGTACGGACGCCTGCTCGCCGCGGCCGAACGGGTCGAGCAGATTGCGTTGTTTGTAGCGAAAGAAGCAAGGGACACGAACGCAGCCAGGCTGATGCACCGCTTTGCCGACAGGCCATTTTCGACATGGAAGCAGATAGAGCTGGCGCTCGGCCCGTACAAGGCCAGGCTGTCAGGCTCCAGGGCAGGATTTTTGATGAACATGAACGTCCTGTTCGACGATATCCACGACATGTTCGAGGCGGACGACTACACGGACGACTCGCCGCTGTCCGGCGAATTTCTGCTCGGGTATCACTGCCAGAGGCGTGATCTCAGGTCAAAGACGAAGGACACGGCGGACGCCGGGGACGATAACGATCAGGAGAGGGAGGGCTAAACGATGTCGCTCGGCAGGAAGATTGATTTCGCGGTGATTTTTACGGTGAAAAACGCAAATCCCAACGGGGATCCTTTGAACAGCAACCGCCCGAGAATCACCTACGACGGCGTAGGAGAGGTGACGGACGTCTGCATCAAGCGCAAGCTGCGCGACCGGATACTCGAATCGGGGCGCGAGATTTTCGTCCAGTCCGACGACAGGAAGATCGACGACGCCACGTCCCTCCGAAGCAGGGCGGAGGCAGCCTTCGGCAAGAAGCTGGGCGAGGGCGACATGGCCAAAAAAGCGTGCGAGAAGTGGTTCGACGTGAGGGCCTTCGGTCAGCTCTTCGCCTACAGCAGCGGGAAGGGCGACGGCTCCGGCGTATCCGTAGGCATCAGGGGTCCAGTGACGATTCAATCCGCGTTTTCCGCGGCGCCGGTGAACGTCACGAGCACTCAGATAACGAAGAGCGTGAGCGGGGAGGATGGAAAGGGCGGCAAGAGGGCGTCGGATACGATGGGGATGAAGCACAGGGTCGACAACGGGGCATATGTCTTCTTCGGCAGCATGAACCCTCAGCTCTCCGAGAGAACCGGCTTCTCCGACGATGACGCGAATGTCATAAAGGGAATCCTGCCCAGAATATTCGAGAACGACGCGTCCTCCGCGAGGCCGGAGGGGAGCATGAGAGTGCTCAAGCTGTTCTGGTGGGAGCACAACTGCAAGTCCGGCCAGTACTCGTCCGCGAAGGTTCACGGCTCGCTCGAGGTGAACGCCGACGGCAGTTATAACCTGACGAACCTCGAAGGGCTCGCTCCCGAAGTGATCGACGGTTTTTGATCCCCTTGCAATATGTACTCTGACGACGACCTGCTGGCGATCTCAGGATTGCAGCACATGGCCTTCTGCGAGCGCCAGTGGGCGCTGATTCACATCGAGCGGGAGTGGGACGACAATGTCCTGACTATTGAGGGCAGACATCTCCACGAGTTCGTTCACGAACAGGGCTCGGGCTCACGTTCGGGCGCGCTCATGATACGCGGCCTCCGACTGAGGTCGCTCGAAATCGGTCTGTACGGCGTTGCCGACTTGGTCGAGTTTCACCCAAGCGACGACGGAGCCGAGGTCGAGGGACATCCCGGCAGGTGGAGGCCGTACCCCGTCGAGTATAAACGAGGCGTCAAGCGTTACGACCGCGCCGACGAAATTCAGGTCTGCGCCCAGGCGCTGTGCCTCGAGGAGATGTTCGGCGCGACCGTCCGCTTCGGGGCCGTCTATCACGGACAGCCCCGAAGGCGCACCGAGACGGAAATATCGGATTCACTGAGGAACGAGATGAAGTCCCTTTGCGCGAGGGCGAGGGAGTTGTTGGACGTTGGCGGCAGAGCTCGGCCTAACGTTGGAAGACACTGCAAGAACTGCTCGCTGGTCGTCCAATGTATGCCTGGCGTGATCTCCAGGGACGGGTCCGCTGAATATATGTCGAGAATAATCGCGGATATCTCCGCCTCCCCCGAATGTGAGCGTCCGGGATGAAACATCTTCTGAACACGCTTTTTGTTACGACTCAGGGCGCGTGGCTCTCGCTGGAGGGCGAGTGCGTCGTCATTCACTTTGACAGGGAGAACAAAAAAAAGATCCCGATTCATATAATGGAGTCGATCCTGTGCTTTGGGAATGTAATTGCGACGGCGCCGCTGATGGGGTTTTGCGCGGCAAAGGGGACGCCGATATCGTTTTTCACGCAGCAGGGCCGATATCTTGCGAGGGTCGACGGCCCGGTGCGGGGAAACGTCCTGCTCAGAAGACAGCAGTACCGCATGGCCGACGACGAGTCCGCGTCGTCCTCCATCGCGAGGAACATCCTCCTGGCGAAGATAGCGAACAGCAGAAGCGTGCTGATGCGTTTCGCGAGGGAAAATGAGAACAATGACTCAGATTCGTCGCTTGCCTCCGCGATAAAGTACCTCGGCTATACCGCTCTGGATATTCGCAGGGAAACCCCTCTCGGCGTGCTGCGCGGCAAGGAGGGCGATGCGGCGAGGACTTATTTTGGAGTCTTCGACAGCATGATACTGACGCGCAGGGAAATTTTCCGCTTCAGGGAGAGGAGCAGGCGTCCGCCGATGGACGAGGTCAACGCGATGCTATCGTTCGTCTATGCGATGCTGGCTCACGACGCGTCGTCGGCGCTGGAGGGGGTCGGTCTCGATCCAGCCGTAGGTTACCTGCACAGGGACAGACCCGGCCGCCCCAGCCTGGCCCTCGACCTCATGGAGGAGTTCCGCCCGTGGCTCGCTGACAGGTTGGTGCTGTCGCTTATAAATAGAAAACAGGTAAACCCGGAGGGCTTCAGCAGGGCGGAGAACGGAGCGGTGGAGATGTCCGAGGAGACGAGGAAGGTCCTGATCGCCGCATGGCATGACCGAAAACAGGAGGCGTTGACTCACTCATTCACTGGTGAGAAAATGGAAATCGGCCTGATTCCGCACATCCAGGCCAGACTTTTGGCAAGGCACATCCGAGGGGACCTCGAGGAGTACCCGCCTTACGTATGGAAGTAGGCACGCGCGTGACGGCGCTGATGTCTTGCTTGCGCTTGGTCGCGCTCTTATGGGCGCTTAAGTTGAGACTAATTTTACACAAGGAGGACGGATCATGATAATAGTACATGCGAGCATGAATGCCAAACCGGGACAGAGGGACAAGCTCATCGAGGCTTTGCGTCCATGTGTGGACGCCACGCGAAAGGAGGACGGCTGCATAAGCTACTCGCTCTTCGCAAAGACGGAGGACGAGATCGGGCTCATGTTCGTGGAGCAGTGGGAGAGCAAGGATGCGTTGCGCAAGCACCTTGCGACCGACCACTTCAAGCGCATGAAGGAGGACAGGATGCCTTATGCCGCGGACGGCGACAACCCCATCGTCCTGTTCGAGGCAAAGCAGGAATCCCTGTAACCGCGCCATAGCCCCCGCTTCGCCTCGGCGGGAGGACCGTGGGCTCCGCCCCATAAGCGCTAACTTAATTTAACAGTATATTCCCTTGATAGCCCGTCGTCTGGGTGGTTCACTCAATCGACGGGCTATTCGTCGCCAATTCCTCAAAGA
>JAISRP010000117.1 GCA_031273585.1 Synergistaceae bacterium | reverse complement strand
GAGGCGATAATAAGATCGTGCCGCGCCGGACGGCTTGACGCCGAGATAGCCCTGGTGATCAGCGACAACCCTGAAGCCGCTGGGATAAAGAAGGCCCGGGCGACGCGGATCGAGACGTTCGTGGCCCGGTATGCGAAGGGCGTCCCGCGCGAGGAGAACGAGTCGCAGGCAGCGGATATCATCAGGGAGAGGGATGTGGACTGGATCGTGCTTGCGGGGTTTATGAGGGTCCTCTCCCCATCCTTCGTCAGGTCGTTCAGGGGCAGGATAGTGAACATCCACCCCTCCATCCTGCCTGCATTTCCCGGCGCGCACGCAATCCGCGACGCGCTCGAGGCGGGGGCTGACTACACGGGCGTGACCATACATATCGTGGACGAGCTCGTCGACCACGGGCCGATAATCGCGCAGGAGGAAGTCCCGATAATCCCGAACGACACGGAGGAGTCCCTTGCCAAAAGAATCCACGAGGTCGAGCACAGGCTGTACCCGATGACGTTACAGCAGTTGTTCCACGACGATATTTAGAGGAAGGACCCCGGATCTCCTACGATAAATCAGCCCTCCAGGGCTTGGTCGCAAACGCCATCGATTCGCGCGCCGCAAAAAATTTGGCCGGACCCGGCCTGTCCGGGGACGGATGTTTGGTTGCTTCATTTTTTTCAAGCGGGCCGGGACCGGCGGGATCCGAAAAAAACGCTTCCGAGCCCGCGTCGCCAGGCCGATTTTTAATTCATCTATACGGGAGGGGTTATCGCGATGGACAGGCCAAAGGCTCTGATATCGGTATGGGACAAGGAGGGCATAGCGGATTTCGCCTCGTCGCTGGCGGGCGCCGGTTATGAGATAGTATCGAGCTCGGGAACGGCGAAATATCTCCGGGACAGCGGGGTCCCGGTCACGGAGGTCCTTGACGTGACTGGCCTGCCGTCGATACTGGGCGGCAGGGTCAAGACGCTCCACCCCGCGATAATGGGGGGGATACTCGCCCGGCGCGGACACGCCGGGGACGAGGCCGACCGCTCGGCGCACGGCATATCGCTGATCGACGTCGTCGTCTGCACCCTCTATCCGTTCGAGGAGACGGCCCGCGCAAATGCGCCCAGGGACGAGCTGATCGAGAAGATCGACATCGGCGGCGTCTCGCTCATAAGGGCGGCCGCGAAGAACTACGCGCATGTAACCGTCGTGACGGACAGGGCAGATTATGAGCCGGTGGCGCGAGCCATAGCATCTGGCGGGACGACCGAGTCAATGAGGAAGGACCTCGCGATCAAGGCGTTTCTCGTGACGGCGTCGTACGACGCGACGATCCACGAGGGGCTCGCGGACGCCCTCGGGCGTTCGGAGGGAACCGACGATGCATCGAGGGTGATACCCATACGCAGGGTGCAGAAACTCCGCTACGGGGAGAACCCGTATCAGAAAGCCTCGCTCTACATGCCGACCCTCTCGAACCCGGCCTTCGTCCAGCACTCCGGCAAGGAGCTGTCCTACAACAACCTGCTCGACCTCGACACGCTGCTCAAGGGAAACGCGATTTTCAAGGACGCCTGCGCCTGCATAATAGTGAAGCACACGACCCCGTGCGGCGCGGCGGAGGCGGACACGCCTGCGGAGGCCTACGAGCGCGCGCTCTCCTGCGATCCTGTGTCGGCGTACGGCGGCATAGTCGGCTTCACCGGCCGGCTGGACGCGCCCCTGGCGGAACGCCTCTCCTCCCACTTCTTCGAGATAGCCGCCGCCCCGGAGATAGATTCGGACGCAATGGAATTTCTAAAGTCGAAGAGGCCCAACATGAGGCTGCTCACGATAACGGGGCGCTACACCCCCAGGGATCAGATAATCTCGGGCAGATCGGGCTTCCTTATCCAGGAGGAGACCCTGCCCCCCCTGCCCGACAGGGCAAATGGGAGATGGGTGGGACCGCCTCGCGACGACCTGTGGGGCGACATACTGTTCGCATGGAGGACCGCCTCCCTGACTAAGAGCAACGCAATAGTCCTCGCCAGAGAGGGGGCGTCCGTCGGCATTGGAGGGGGCTTCACGAACAGGGTTGACGCGGCGCGCTACGCCATATCCCAGGCCGGGGAGCGGGCCAAGGGGGCGGTCATGGCGTCCGACGCGTTCTTTCCGTTCCCCGACACGGTGGAAGCGGCGGCGGAGGCCGGGATAGCCGCCATAATTCAGCCCGGCGGATCGATCAGGGACGGTGACGTCGAGCGGCGGGCGTCCGAGCTGGGGCTCTCCATGTTCGTCGGCGGGACCCGCACGTTCAGGCACTGACCATGAGAGCGGACGGAAAGATTAACACTCTGGTCCTCGGCTCGGGGGGAAGGGAGCACTCCATAGCCCACTATCTCTCGAAATCCGACCTGACCGGAGACCTGCACTGCGCCCCCGGAAACCCCGGCATGATGGAGATAGCGGCCATTCACAGGGCCGACCCATGCGACAGGAGGGCAGTGCTCGGGCTCTGCAAGGCATACGGCATAGGGCTCGTCGTAATAGGCCCCGAGGCGCCGCTCGCCGCTGGCGTGTCGGACTCGCTGCGGGCGTCCGGCGTCAGGGTGTTCGGCCCGGGCAGGGCCGGGGCGTCGCTCGAATCCAGCAAGTCATTCGCTAAAAAATTTATGAGGCGGCACGGCGTCCCGACCTCGGACTTCGACATCTGCACCGATCCAGACGAGTGCAGGGAGGCTATATCGAGGAGAACCCACCCCTACGTAATCAAGGCGGACGGGCTCGCCGCGGGCAAGGGAGTGTTCCTGGCGGACGACGCGGGCGACGCCGAGCAGATCTGCCGTGATCTGCTGATCGAAAAAAAACTCGGGGCGGCCGGCGAGACGGTCGTGATAGAGGATTTCGTGTCAGGGCTGGAGCTCACGGTGTTCGCCATAACGGACGGGGACTCGTACCGCCTGATGTCGCCCAGCCGCGACCACAAGCGGGCCTACGACGGGGACAAGGGACCCAACACCGGCGGCATGGGCGCATACTCCCCGGTCCGCGTCCCGAACGACTTCATGAGACGGGTCGAGGAGGAGGTCATACGGCCCACGCTGAAGGGCCTAAGGAGCGACGGCATCGAGTACCGGGGCGTCATATACATGGGGCTCATGCTCGTAGGGGGCGGCGATGCCCGGGACGAGCCGGGGATCTCAGTGATCGAGTACAACGTCCGCTTCGGCGACCCGGAGACTCAGGCGGTCCTGCCGCTCTTCAGGGGCGATCTGGCCCGGACCCTGCTCGCGTGCGCGGACGGGGACGTGAAATCCTGCCCCGAGGTCGACAACTCCGGCGCCGCCCTCTGCGTCGTGCTGGCGTCAGGGGGCTACCCGGGCGGATTCGTCCGAAGCCTGCCGATCAGAGGGCTCGAGGGGGGTTGCGGCGAGTCGGAGGACTTTCCGGGCTCGTTTATATTTCACGCCGGCACTGATCTGGACAGGGATGGCAGGCTCGTCACCGCCGGCGGGCGCGTGCTCACGGTCGTCGGCGTCGGCGGCACGTTCGAGGCGGCCAAGGCCAGGGCTTACGCACGCATATCCTCGATATCCTTCGACGGAATGCACTACAGGAAAGACATAGGATGGAGTGAGGAATAGTTGGGAAACCCTCTGATAGGAATAATAGTCGGCTCCGCGTCGGACCTCGGCGTGGCGTCCGGGGCGGCCGAGCTGCTTAGGGAGTTTGGCGTCGATTTCGAGGTTGGAATAGCCTCGGCCCATCGCACGCCGGAGGACGTCGTCTGCTACGCGGCGGGCGCCGCGGATCGCGGGATAAAGGTGATCATAGCCATGGCCGGCCTGTCCGCGGCGCTCCCAGGGGTCGTAGCGTCCCATACGACCCTGCCGGTCATCGGAGTCCCCATAGCATCAGGGCCGCTGTCGGGGCAGGACGCGCTGCTCGCCATAGCCCAGATGCCGCCCGGCATACCGGTCGCCTGCATGGGCATAGACGGCGCGCGGAACGCCGCCCTCATGGCGCTGAGAATAGCCGCGATCTGCGACGAGTCCCTCGGTCCGAAGCTGGCCGAGTGGGGACGCAAATCCGCGGAGTCGGTGAGAAGAAGCCGCGAAAAAATTTCCGAGGCCGGGGACATGACGCCGGCGCCGGAGCGAGCATTCCTGCCCAACATCAAGTAGGAAACAGTGAGCATGGTCTCAGATCCCAAGCCAGGCAGAGACTGGTTCAGTCTGCGCGGCCTGTTGCAATGTCGGCGCCGCGCGCCGGAGGCCCGCGCCGATGCCGCGCCGCACGTTGAAATTACAGGGCAGTCCGTTGCAGTTTCAGTTTGAAAAAATCGCCATACCACGACATGAAGAGGGGACAACTCATGTATCCCGCCGAGACGACAACGCAGAGCATCGACTTTTATCTTCAGCATTTAAAGAGCTCGAAGAACCTCGACGATAAGTCGATAAGGGCGTACTCGTCAGACCTGGCTCAATTTTGCGAGTGGTTCACGGGAACCGGTTCGGAGTACATAGACTCGACCATCATTGTAATGTTCATCGAGATGCTCCAGAAGGAGAGGAGGCTCAAGGACTCCAGCATAAGGAGAAAGTTCGCCAGCCTGAAGTCGTTCTTCCGCCACACGTACAACGACACCAGCATCTTCAAAAAGGTGAAGTTCAAGGCGGAGAGGCGTCTGCCTAAGATCCTCTCCCGGAGGGAGGTGGTGAGGATGCTGAAGACGATGAAGAGCGAGATCAGCCGGTGCCCGTCGGATTTTCACAAGACCGTCTGCATCCGCGACAACGCCATAATAGAGCTGCTATTCTGCACCGGAATCAGAATCGGCGAGCTCGTCAAAATCACGGTCACGGACCTGGACATGGAGTCGCGTAGCATCCTCATCCACGGCAAGGGCAGAAAACAGAGGGTCGTGTTCATATCCTCCGATCAGGTGCGGGACATGATTATCTCCTGGCTGTCGGTGAGGGACAGCCTCTACCCTATGACCGACCACCTCTTCCTCAACAGATACGGAAGAAACGTCTCCATATACGCCATCGAGAACATCTTCTCCAAATATCGCGACCTAGCGGGGGTAAACAGAAAGTCGACCCCGCACTACCTGAGGCACACGTTCGCCACATTCCTCGTCGAGAACGGGGCCGACATAAGGGAGGTCCAGGAGCTGCTGGGACACTCGAGCATCTCGACGACCCAGATATACACCGAGGTCTCGGTCGCCAGAAAGAAGGAGGTCCTCGACCGCTTCAACGCGCGCAATAAGTTGAAAATATAGCAGTGACGCGGGCAGAAGGCCGCGGGCTGTTTGCTGGGACGTGTCATTAAATTAACATTGTCAAAGCCGTCATCTTCCGAGAGCCAAAATAAAAGCGGTTAAAGGTTTTGGGATATGAGTTCTCGCGCTATTTTGCTATACTATCCGCAACAACCCTGACCCTTTTTTCGCCAGGGCGCGCCGTGCGGCTATGTCCGTCTGTTATCGTTCTCGCTTCGTTGCGACTTGGGGGAGGAATAAATGGAATGACCGGTCAAAGGTCTGCCTGTAAAGTGGTCCCGTGCAGTTTGGAGGATGAGTCGTTTGTATTCGTCAGCTACGGGCACCTCGATTCGGAGGTTGTGTTCCCCATCATAGAGGGCATCGACGCCAGCGGTTATTCCGTGTGGTACGACAAGGGGATCAACATCAGCTCCACCTGGACCGATGAGATAGCCGTCGCGATATTGAACTGCAAAGTTTTAGTCGTTTTTCTGACGAAAGAATCCGCGGCCTCGTCGTACGTCCGGTCCGAGATCGAGTTTGCCCTGAACAACAGGATAAGGGTGATCCCCGTCTACCTGGACGGGATAGGGGCCATTCCCCCAGGGCTCGCGCTCGGGCTTAACGCGACCCAGGGCGTTACCGACGTGGACAGCCCCGAGCGGGTCGTCGAGCAAATATGCGAGGCGCTTGCCTACAATAAGGTGATCGGGCGCGACAAGGCCAGGGACGTCAAAATCGAATATAAGAGGCGCAGCAAGCTGAGGAGTCGCGTATCGTCAAAACCCCTGTATGCCGCGGTCCTGTTGCTTGCGATTGCGATTGCCGCGGTGGGGTGGTTTTTTCTTGAATCGCACTCCGCGCCGGAGGATGCCCAGGCTCGGACGTTCGTC
>JAISRP010000097.1 GCA_031273585.1 Synergistaceae bacterium | reverse complement strand
CGTCGGAGAAGAGCTTGAACTCCGCCAGAAAATCCGGCAGGTCCTTTCCGTCGGCCAGTATCACCGCCGAGAACCCGTCGATCCCGATCGGGTGCGAGCGGAGCGAGACCAGGAGGTCGGTTATGTATCCCGGGTCGGCCGTTCTGTGGACCCTCATGTGCTCCCTTATGGCGAACTTCGCGCAGGAGACCCAGCGACGCGGCAGGGGCATCGTCCGCCGCCACTCCCGAAGGGCGACCTCGCCAAGCTTGTCGTGGTCCGGGTTTCTGGGCAGGACCTCCGCGGGCGTCAGTGCCTTTCCAATGTCGTGCGCCAGGGCCGCAAAGCGCACCTCGACCCTTTCGGTTATCGAAGCCGCCAGGTCCACCGCCATCATCGTGTGCTCGAAGACGTCGCCCTCGGGATGCCTCTCCTGAGGCTGCGGCCTGCCGACGAGAGAGGCGATCTGCGGATAGGCGACGTCTATGATCCCCGCTTCGGCAAGGCCGCGGAAGAATAACGACGGCCTGTTGCACTCGAGCGCGCGGGCGAGCTCGTTCACCACGCGCTCTCGGGGCTCGGCCGAAAGCTCGTCGCGGCACGCACCCATCATCAGGAGCGTGCCGCGGTCGATGGAGTAGCCGAACTGGGCCGACTGCCTTGCCGCCCTCAGGGCGCGCACCGGATCGTCCGTGAAGCGCACTGATGTCGCGCGGATGATGCCTGCCTCTATATCCCGCCTCCCGCCGTATGGGTCCACGAGCTCGCCTGTGAGGGGGGAGCGGGCCATGCTGTTGATCGTCGTATCCCTCCTGCCCAGGTCCTCCTCTATCGTCGTGTCCGGCGAGGAGCGAAAATTGAACCCCCTGTAACCTGTCCCGCTCTTCGTCTCGCTGCGGGCGAAGGCGACATCGCAGCGGCCTCCGTCCAGCCGGACACGGTATACGGGAAATCCCCGGCCTATGGGAATCGCGTCGGGAAACAATCCGAGGAATGTCTCCTCCGCGATGCCGGTCACGACGTAGTCCATGTCATGAGGCCTGACGCCCCTTATGATGTCACGCACGCAGCCCCCGACCTGGTACGCCCTCCCGCCCGCACCTTCCAGCCTCAGCGCAAATTCCAGCTCATTCATCCAAGACGCCCGCGAAGTTGATCCTGACGACCCTCGCGAGCTCACGCGCCAGATGCCGGCACGGGGAGTCCCCGAGCCTGCGGAGGAACAGATCGGCAAGCGAGGAGTAATACCACATCTGCTCTCCGGCCGGCGCCCCGAAGCGCATCCAGAACGACATCCCGTGCAGATGTATCTGATTTTGCGACGTGTACATGTTGTCGAGTTTATCGGCGCAGGGAACGTACAGGCAGCGGGTTTCGGCCAGGGAGAGCTCATGAAGCGTGGCGAGCTTTCTGTCCTTCCAGGGCGCGGCGCGGTCCTTCTCCGACGCCGCGAGCACGAGGGCCAGTACCTCGGCGCCGAAGAGCTCCTCTATGTCGCCTGGGGCGGCATCCGTGTCCTCGAGGGTGTCGTGCAGTATTCCGGCTATGGCGTACTCCTCCGGCAGGTCCGATTCCAGCAGCAGCCTGCCGACGTTCAGGGGGTGGAGGATGTACGGGGTGCGCCGGTCCTTGCGGAGCTGGCCCCTGTGGAACGATACCGCAAAATCGATCGCGGCGTGGATTGAACCCCCGTCAGGCATCCGGCTCGTACTTCTCGAACGACCGCGGCATGAGACGCCTCTCGGACGTTATGCCGGAGAGCGACCGGAGCAGGGATTCGAGCGTGTGGCTCGACAGGGTTATCTGTTTATATACTTCGAACCCGTACTCATGGCGGATTTCGTTCCAGTACGCGTCGCGGACCTTGTCGGATGACTCGTAATCGCGCTCGTAGTAGATGCGGCGGACCCCAGCCACAGCCAGGAGCTTCATGCAGGTGTGGCAGGGCGACAGGGTCGTGTAAATCCCCGCGCCCTCCAGGGACACTCCCACGCGGGCAGCCTGAGCTATCGCGTTCGCCTCCGCGTGCGCCGCCCTGCAGTAGTCGAACTTGCTGCTCTCGTCCGCCCTCATGTATCGGCTGTGGCAGTACGGGGCGCCCTCGCCGGTGAACTGTCCGAGGCAGTGCTGGGCCCCCGGGGGCGCGCCGTTGTACCCTGTCGTCAGGATGTGCTTGCCCCGCACGATGACGGCCCCGGTCGGCCGGGAGTTGCACGTCGACCTGCTGCTCGCCAGCTTTGCCATCGCCATGAAGTACTCGTCCCAGCTGGGACGGGCGGCTGAGTCATGATCATTTTCATTCATAGTTCCCTGTTCTCTCCTCCGGGTCTGCCGGGAATGTCGGTCTGAACGTAGTTTATTCCCTCCTGAATGCACCAGTAGGCCTTCTCGAGCTGCATCCCAACGTAAATTGCGTGGGCTATCTCTGAGATGACGTGATTGCGCGCGAGCTCGTACTGCAGAGCGCCGGGCTTCCTGCCCCTGTACGAGCCCAGGGCTATCCCCGAGTGCCAGTGGTCGGCCACTATCTCATCTCCGTCAACGTATATCGTGAGGTGCCCGTTAGGATCGTCCCGGAATGCGTTTTTCCCAGACTCCTGCTCGTATATCTTCTGCGCGTGCTCGAGCTCGCCCGGGTCGAGCGAGATGGAGTGCGAGAACACTGTGACTGGGCCCGGGGACGTCCCGGTCTTGCGGCAGATATGCTCCAGAACGGCTATCAGCCCGCAGACATTTTTTATCCAGGCCCTCATCGCGTTATGGGTGCGATATACCGCTGTGAGCTCCAGACGACATTCGATCTTCCTGAGAAAGATGGATGTCATGCAGGGCTTTCCGCTCTCGGCCTCGAGGTCGGCCTCCGGATCCCACAGCGACAGGAACGTCCCGCGCGCATCCGGATTCGCGTCCCGTCCGCCCGGCGCGTCATATGATACCGCGAGCTGCCTCGACGCCACCTCTATCGCGTCTATGACGCTGCCGTCGCCGCGCTCGAAGTACCCCCTGAGGCGGTTGCCGTAAGTATAGCGCCAATCCGGCTTTTCCGCCCCGTCAAGGAGCTCCTCCTGATACTGCCTCACCGAGTCCATGTCGATGCCGCTCTCCGTGAACTCGTCCTCCCTGATCTCAGGGCATCTTACGACGACCTTCATGTTCCGCAGCTCGAGGCGGGGTCCCTTCCTGAGGACGACCCTCTCCCCGAAGCGGTATATGCGGCTCACCAGCGAGCGCCACGCCGCGACCGGGGAGTCCTCGACTATGACGTGCCCCCTCGGGTCGCTCGGATAACTGACCCTGTCGACCCGAGGTATCGGCACGAGCAGCCTCTCCCCGGAGCCGGCCGAGGGGACGTAGCTCTGCAGAAACGATGCGGCCGCCTCCGCCCCATCCCGGCCTGGGTCCTCTATGTGGACTATGCTGGGGCTCGGGTCGAACATCTCGGGCCTCACGAGGTCGTCCATGAAGTAGTCGCTGCCCACGACCTGACAGGCCGTTATCTCCCTGCCGTCCAGAGGCGCGTATGAGACGGCCCCGGGAACCGGCATAATGCCCTTCGCGAAGAAATTTTTTACGAGGGCGGCCGCTCCCCCCAGGTCCACGCCGTAGAGCAGCAGGGTGTCTATCTGAGGGTTGTACAGGACGTTGCGGAGCAGGTGCTTGAAGCCTCCGCCGTACAGGGTGCCGGCCACGGCTATGTGCGACCCGTCCGACAGGTCCGCGCCGTGATCCCTCAGGCGGGAGATCACGCGGTCGGGGTCGGACCACAGGGTGACGAGGCCTATCGTCCCGAAGGGGTTTATCACGCGGATCCGCTCCCCGTAGTGAAGGGGGCGGAACTCCATCCGCCCGGGCGTCACTTCTACCCTCCGGAACCCCTGGGCGCCCCCACGTTTTCAAACGCGCTGTTGAAATTTCTGTACAGCTTTTTGTCATCCCTTATGCGGTGCCACTTCTTCACGGCCCCGGCCGGGATGCTGTCCCACATCTCTATGGCGCTCCAGTTGGAGTCGTGGTGCGGGTAGGCGTAGTACGGATATTCGTTCGGGATCCCCCTGATGTACACGACCTGAGGCGTGACCCACTGCACGTATGCGAGATAGACCCTGTGCATTCCGTCGCAGACTATGTTGATTGGACGCCCTCCGTCGTGCCTGGACTCCTCGACTATGGGAGGGAGAAGGTCGACCGGGTCCTCTCGGCCGTCGAACCACAGCCGCAGAAATCCGTTCAGCTTGAACAGGTCGAAACCCATGTCCCGCAGCGACCACCTGAGATCCTCGACCCTCCTCATGTTTCCGCTCAGTATGTAGCGCTGCGCGGGGTGAAGCTCACCATGCGGCGTCTCCCTCAGCTCTATTCTGGCCTCCCTGTACGGAAGCGCGGAGTCGTCCTCCAGCATGCTCACCCTCCTGAGCCTTCGGATGAGCTCGCCCTCGTCAAAGTGCTCCGCCCTCAAAATACGCTGGGGCTTTTCATTGCTGCGTGCCATCGGATCTCCACCTTCCCGGCGCAAACGCCAGCCTGAATATACGGCCTTGTTTTAACGCGCACATATATTGATAGAAGCAAGTATATCGCCGCTCGGCATTTTTTCAATAGTTTTGGGATACCCTAAATCCTCAGGCAGGACATTGGGGCGCCGCCCCAAACCCCGCGCTTGAGGCAGTGCCTCCTGGACATCCAGCAGGTTTTTTTGTTTTCGCCCTGCGGGCGAAAACAAAAAAACAGATGGGGGTCCGGGGGACTGGTACCCCGGCGGGCGTGGGCGGCGCCCACGGTCTTGAACCTGCGGATCACGCCTTCGGATCCTGCGCCTTCCCCGCGTGAGGCGACGGCAGGTTGGGCGAGAGCAGCCTCTTGTAATATGAATTTGCGTTGTAAAGCGCGGCCGCTGGATTGTGGCAGAGCACCCTGTCCTTCACCACGAGATAGGTCACGGGGGCTTTCGAGTGCTTTATGAACAGCGTGTCATGCCCCACGCACAACCCTATTATCACGTTGAAGTCCGTCCCCTCCCTGTTCAGTATCTCGGCCTGGAGGATCGGGTTGCACATGGATTCGTGAGAGCCAGGGCGTATCTTCCGCTCATCCGGGATGCCTATTGCGGTCTTGTCCACCGCCCCGACCTTGCATGCGACTCCGTAGATGTCGATCCCCTTCGCCCTCGCCGCGCGCGAGAAGATGTTGCACTCGCCCAGCAGGCCGAAGCAGGTGGCCACCCCTATTTTTTTGTAGTCCATCCCGACGGCGAAGAGCATTATCTCCTCGGCCCTCGTCGCGAGCCCATAGTAATCCCCCTCGATCCCGGCGGCCGTCACAGCCATCCTCCTGTCCTCGGGGTTGTTTATGTAGCAATTAGCGCTGCCAAGGGCGGCATCCCCGTCCAGCCCCGTCGTCAGGCAGAATCCGGGGAACTCCCGGTCCAGGCTGGCGCAGTTTCCCACCGTGCAGTCGGCACAGCTCAGCGTACGTCCATCGCTCAAATTAAACGCCTCGTTTCAGTAAAGTCCGGTGACGTGCAAAAAATAGGGCCAGATCTATGCGGGGCCCGCGCCGATGGTCTCGTTCATGCTCCCTGTGCGGTAGCCCAGAAGGTCCATCGACACGTAGGTGAAGCCGAGCCCCTTCAGCCTCTCGTGGACTGCGCCGCGCACCCCGCGGTCCATGAGGATCCTGCACCCGTCCTCGTCCGTCTCGATCCGGGCCAGATTGCCGTGGTGGCGCACCCGCACCTGCCTCAGCCCGAGGTCCAGGAGGAACTGCTCCGCCCGGTCTATCATGCCAAGGCGCTCCGGCGTGATGCTCTCCCCGTATGGAAACCGCGAGGAGAGACAGGCAAATGACTGCTTGTTCCACGTGGGCAGCCCCATCTCCCTCGACAGCTCCCGGATCTCGTTCTTCGCGAGCCCCGCGTGGCGCAGCGGGCTCCTGACGCCGTGCTCCTCGACCGCCATCAGGCCGGGCCTGTAGTCCCCGTCGTCATCCATGTTGGAGCCCTCTGCCACGTTGTCGATGCCGCGCTCCTGGGCTATGGCCCATATCTTGGCGAAGAGCTCGTTCTTGCACAGGTAACACCTGTTCAAGGGATTCTGCTGAAAGCCCTCTATATCGAGCTCCTCAGAGTCGCAGACGACGTGGGTGATCCCCTGGCCGAGGCAGAAGGAGGATGCCTCCCTGAGCTCCCGCTCCGGGAACGAACACGAGCGCGCGGTGACGGCTATGGCCCGATCCCCGAGCGCCTCGTGAGCCAGCTTCAGCAGGAACGTGGAGTCCACGCCGCCCGAGAACGCGACGGCGACGCTCCCAAGCCCGTGCAGATACCGCTTCAGTTCTTCGAGCTTCTCGTGTGTGTCCATGTTATAAAAAACATACCTCCATCGAACGTCATCGTTACAGCAATTTAAAATTAGAGGCCTGAGGGGCAAAGATTAAAATCTTTGCTGCCGCCGCAACCGCCCTCAGCGGCCGGCGCTCACTATGGTACCGCCGCCTACGACGACCTCTCCGTCGTACATTACGACGGCCTGCCCCGGCGCCGCCACGGACTGAGGCTCGTCGAAATCGATCCGCACGGCGTCGGGCGCTATCTGCTCCGCTGTTGCCGCCTGCAGGCGCTGACGATACCTGGTCCTCGCCATGACCCTCGTGGGGCCGCCCAGCGACTCGCATGATATTAAATTGATATCATGCGCTATCAGGAACCTCGAGAGGAGAGAATCCCCCGTGCCTAGAGTGACGGTGTTGCGTTCCGCGTCCTTCCCGCAGACGAACTGCCCCGCCCTCGCATGGATCCCGAGCCTTCTGCGCTGCCCTATAGTATAGCGTATTATGCCCCTGTGGCGTCCAAGGACTTTTCCCGTCTCGTCAACAAAATCCCCCGGCTCGCACGGCATCCCGGTATGGCGTTCTATAAAACCGGCGTAGTCCCCACTGGGGGCGAAGCAAATGTCCTGGCTCTCGGGTTTTTGCGCGTTGGCAAATCCGCACGACGCCGCTATCTCCCTCACGTCGGCCTTCCTCATGTTGCCGAGGGGGAACAGGGTCGCGGCGAGCTGCTCCTGCGTCATGGAGTACAGGACGTAGCTCTGGTCCTTGGCCGCGTCGGCGGAAGTTTTGAGCATGAATCTGCCCCCCGCGCCGTCGCGCTCTATGCGGGCGTAGTGTCCGGTGGCCACGAAATCATGACAGGACTGCCTTGCCCGCAGCAACAGCCTGTCGAACTTTATGAACCTGTTGCAGTCTATGCATGGATTTGGCGTGAGCCCGCCCAGGTACGCCCGGACAAACCTGCCGATCACGAGCTCGCCGAAGTCCTCCGAGAGGTTGAAGACGAAGTGAGGGATGCCGAGCCGGTGAGCGACCCTTCTCGCGTCCTCCGCGCTCTCCGCCGAGCAGCACAATCCGGCGGGGTCCAGCCCGGTTGCCTCGTTGCCGAAGAGCTTCATCGTCACCCCCGTGCAGTCGTATCCCTCGCGGCAGAGCAGATAGGCCGCCACGGAGCTGTCCACCCCGCCGCTCATGGCAACCGCCACGCGCGCGCCTGAGCCGGTCATAAAGATACGAATAAACCGGACG
>JAISRP010000090.1 GCA_031273585.1 Synergistaceae bacterium | reverse complement strand
TTATTCCGTCGACGTAGTAGTTAGTCCTGATTATCCGCATTGAGCCCTCGTTCATCTTCTCCTCGCGGATCTCGCTCTTCAGCTTGTCGTTCATGAGGTCGTCCGGGTCGCCCCTCTGCGCCCTCTTTATCTGGTCCGCGAGCGCCTCCTGTCCGCGAATCTCGAGGACTATCTGATCGTTTGTCTCCTTCGCGTCGATCTCCTTCAGGAGTATCGGAAGGCTGCTTATGCTGCGCCACGCGGCGTCCATATACTCCGCGTTCTCCTCGGCTATCCCCCCGCCCCTGATCAGGAGCTCGCAGATGCCAGTTACCTTCTCCGGAATCACGAGCGAGTATGTCCTGACGAACGGCGTCTTGCGCCACGGGCGGAGCGTTATGTCGAACGAGACGCGCTCCCCCGGGCGGAACGGGCCCTTGGGCACGTCCACGTCGTCTATGTAGAGCACCCTCGGCTCCTGCGTCAGCTCGACGTCGACGTCGATGCCGAACGGGCGCAGCTCCTGGAACTGGTTTTCGGCGAAGAGCTTCGTCATGAGGTTGAACTCGGCAAGCATGTCCTTCGCCACGTCCTTGTCGGACACGAATACGTTCGTTCGCTTCCAGCCCTCCGGCAGCGCGTTGCCTGAGTACGTGGCCGTTATCTTGGCCGACCCGCCGCCGACGCGCCCCCACAGGTTTTCTATCAGGCCGACTATGGCGGTAGGGGCGAGGAGCGGGAGCTGGTACATGTCCTGCACGATCTGGAAGCTGCGCCGGTACCTGCGGCCGGAGTCGACGTCGAGCATGTTTATCGTGCAGCCGGCCGCCGGGGCGAACCTGCCTATCCTGCCCCCTATTCCCTGCGGCCTGTCCTGGGTGACGATGCCCACAATGTCGCCCGTCGTGCCAACTTTGAACGGGTTCTGCACGCCCGGCACCACCGCCGATATGTTGGCCTCGGTCAGCGCTGCCGACGTGGGGCCGAGGTCCATGAAGGGGTGGGCGAAGGCGATGAACCTGCCGTCCCGGGCCACTGCCGTCAGCGTCCCAAGCCCGCTTATCTCCACGTCCCCCCACAGAAGGGAAGCCCCCACTGCCATGCCGGGCTCGAGGGCCGCCCCGAACTTTGCCGTCTTGAGCCGGTTCCCCGCGGTGCTCCCGTCCCTCGTGAACGGGCCCCCGCCGTAGGTCGTCACCTCCCTGCCCATGATCTCGCCCATGCTGCGGGCCATGCGGGGAGAGACGCCGGAGACGAATATCTGCCCGGACCTAATGTCCATCGAGGCCTGCTGCATGTCGGAGGAGGTTATGACAAGGTCCGATATCGCCTGATCGGCATCGGCGGACTTCGCCTGTCCTCGGAGCAGGATGTCGAGCGACCTCGCCGGCGCCTCGTCGCCGCTCTTTCCGGCGGGAGGTTTTTCCGGAATTATGGGGGCCGGCTCGAACGACGGTATTATCTCCGGGTTGTCCCACAGCTTTATCATGTCCTCGATCGGGGTGACAAGCCCGAGGTCGTGGCGCGAGAAGGGCCAGCCGTAGCCTATGGCCCCGACCAGCCTGCCCCCTATGTAGAACGGCGAACCGCTCATGCCGGAGGCTATCCCCCCCGTGCGTTCGATGACCGGTCCGTACGCCCTGATCATGATCAGGTTGCTCGGCGCGCCGCTGCTTGGGATCACATCGACGACCTCCGCCTGGAACGTGACTACGTCGGAGCCGCTGATAACGGTGCGGCACTCGCCCCTCATGCCGGGCTTCACCTGAGATATCGGCATTATGGGGTCAATCGGGACAAAGGGCTCGCTCACGGCAGCCTGCGCCGCCCCCGCGAGGCTCGCGAGCCATATGCCGAGGATCGCTGCGGCGAACGCCCCCGTGTGGACATACCTATTCAAAATTCATTCCTCCTCAGTGTCATCCTCGGCCTCCGCGCCTTGCGAACCGGTCTGCCTGCATGTGAGCCCCGTCTTCACGAACCTCAGATACGCCATTATTAGCTCGTCTATGTCGCCGTCCAGCACGGCGTGGACATTGCCTATCCCGCACTCCGACCTGTGATCCCTGACGAGCTGAAAGGGCTGAAGCGTGTAGGAACGGATCTGGCTGCCCCACGCTATGACGCGCTTCTCCCCCTGGAGCGACTCTATCTGCTCCCGGCGCTCGCGGAGCGTTCTCTCGAAGAGCCGCGAGCGGAGGACCTGCATGGCCGTCGCCCTGTTCATGTGCTGGGACCTCTCCACCTGGCAGCTCACAACGATGCCGGTCGGTATGTGCGTTATGCGGACCGCGGAGTCAGTCATATTGACGTGCTGTCCGCCCGCGCCGCTCGAGCGTAACGTGTCCATCCTCAGGTCCTCGGGGCGTATCTCCACCTGGACGCTCTCCGGCAGGACGGGAAGCGCCTCCACCGACGCGAAGCTAGTGTGCCGCCGCTTTGCGGAGTCGAACGGGGATATGCGGACGAGCCTGTGGACGCCCTGTTCTCCCTTGAGATACCCGTACGCGAAGTCTCCCCTCACCTCGAACGTGACGCTCTTGATCCCGGCCTCCTGGTCGCGCTGCTCGTCGAGCACCCGGATGCCGAAACGCCGCGACTCCGCCCACCTCAGATACATGCGGTACAGCATCTCGCACCAGTCCTGCGAGTCCAGCCCCCCCGCGCCGGCATGTACGGTCACGATCGCGGGCGATATATCGTACTCCTCGTCGAGCAGGACGTATATCTGCTCCGCATCGATGTCCCTGGCGAGCCTGTCCGACCTGTCATAGAACTCGGCCAGCAGCTCGGGGTCGTCCGTCTCAGAGAGCAGCTCGACCAGAGTCTCGAGCTCCTCCCGCTCCGACTCGACCTCCCGCCACTTCTCCAGGCGGGCCTGGGCTGCGGCGAGGTCGCGCGAGACCTCCCCCGCTGACCCCCTCTCCCAGAAACCGGGCGCAAGCGTCTCCTCAGTCAGACGCGCGGATTTCGCCTCGAGTCCTGGCAGGTCAAAGACTGTCACGCAGCTCGTCGATCGACGAACGCAGGTTTGACATGACCGTGCTTACAGGTAAATTGACCATAGCAACCCCTCCTTAAGGTACATTGTCTATTATATATTCATATCCGTCATTTTATAACCCGACTCGCTCCGACGGTATGCGGCAATACGTAAATAATGGCGGCCCCCCGGGAATCGAGCGCGGAAATACGCGCGCGCGGAACGATTTACGAGTCGGAGCACAAAAACATCCGCCCCCTTTGGAGGCGGATGTTTTTGTGCGAGCCTATGCGGTTGAAAAAAAATAAACGCCCTGGATCGCGCGTCTACAGCTTCACGTCGATGATCGCGGTCACGCCGACTCCCTGCACGCGGCGGAATTGCTGGATCGGGTTCTCGGAGTCCACGGGTATGAGGGCTCTTGCCCTGATGCTCTGGAAGTCCCCCTCCAGCTGTGCCACCGCCTTCGTGCGGTCCACCGCGGCCTTCGACGTCGCCCCGACCTGGGCCGCTCCGATGTGAGCGCCGTTGCCGAGGGAGATTATCGGCACGACCTTCGTGTAGCCCTCGAACTTCGCGTTTTTGTTGAAGGTTATCGTGTTGATGAAGCTGTCGATCTGGGGGCCAAGGGCTTTGACCACCGCGCCGCCCCCGATTATAATAGCCCCGTCCTTCAATATGTCCTTCAGGTCTATGGCGGAGGCAAGGTGTACTGAGAACGTCAGGGAGACGGCGACAAGGGAGGTAATGAGCAGCTTTTTCATGCGGAGCACCTTCTTCCGGAAAAATTTTGTTTCTAGGGAAGCGCTGATTAAATCGCCCGAACGACATTTTGCCGTTTGAGGATGCAGAGCCGATCAGGGTTTTAATCTTTACCCTTTAGGCCCCTAACGTTAAATCAGCCTTTCCCTAACGCTCCTCCATAGTATATCCCGAGGGGCGTCGATGTATAAGTATTTTTACAGATGAATACTCCGCCGATGCGATTAAAATTTAGCGGACTTGGTGTTAATATATACTAACTTATAGAAATTCGAGAGGAGTGTTGTTAAATGAGTTGTTGTCCAGAGCTTGCGAGAATAGGAAGCGAGGCGCCTGATTTCAAGGTGCCTGGTTTCGACGCGGTCAAGGGGGAGTTCCGCGATTACGCTCTCTCCGACTTCAAGGGGAAGTACGTCATGCTCTTCTTCTATCCCGGGGATTTTACGTACGTGTGTCCCACCGAGCTGATCTCCCTGGCGGCTCTATGCGGCAAGTTCGGCGAGATAGGCGTTCAGGTGCTGGTGATAAGCACTGACAGCAAGTTTTCGCACAAGGAGTGGAACTCGAGCGAGCTGTCCAAGGCGGCGGACGGCAACTATCCGTACCCGATGCTGTCGGACACGGTCGGATGCGTTGGCAGCAAGTACGGAATATTCAACGAGACGAGCGGAGTCGATCTGAGGGGCGTCGTCCTGATAGACAAAAAAGGGGTGGTGCAGCTCATATACGTCAACGCCCCGCCCATCGGCCGCAACCCGAAGGAGCTCCTGCGGCTCGCGCAAGCCCTCAAGGAGCACGACGACAGGGGAGGCAAGGTCATCCCGGCGTGCTGGATGCCGGGCGACGACGTGATAGACCCGACCTATGACAACTCAGGAAAGATGTGGGACAACAACAAGGAGATCATCAAGACCGCGCTCAAGAAGTAGCGCCGGTCCGTCTTGCTAAAAAAATATCGGCGCAGCCCTCTGGACCGCGCCGATATTTTTTTAGCCTCAACCCGCAACCCTCGACGTCTCCGAGACGTACGGCTCCTCCTCGAAGGCCTCGCACGCCTTGCAGCAGCCGCCGCACAGCGGGGTCGGCGCGTCGTTGTTCTTCCTCTGGCGATAGTCGAGTATGGCCGCGTGAAGGGCCTCCTCAGCCAGCAGGGAACAGTGCAGTTTCTGCGGCGGGAGGCCGCCGAGCTCGCCCGCGACATCCTTGTTCGTTATCTTGAGGGCGTCCTCTATGGACCGTCCCTTCACCATCTCGGTCGCCATCGAGCTGGTGGCTATCGCCGCAGCGCATCCGAACGTCTCGAACTTGACGTCCCTGATTATCTCGTTCTCGTCGACGTCGAGATATATCTTCATGACGTCGCCGCACTTGGGGTTGCCGACCTCTCCGATCCCGTTCGCGCCCTCTATCTCTCCGACGTTGCGCGGGTTCATGAAGTAGTCGATGACCTTCTCCGTATACATGGGATCCCTCCGCCTCCTCCTCTTTGCTATGCCGTTTGATTCATTTTCCCTTATAGGGAGACATGCTGCGCAGCGTCTCCACTATCGGCGGGAACGTCTCGAGAACGTAGTCGACGTCCTCCTCCGTCGTGTCCTTGCCCAGCGTCAGACGGAGCGAACCGTGGGCGGTCGCGTGGTCGAGCCCCATCGCCAGGAGCACGTGGCTCGGGTCGAGACTGCCCGAGGTGCAGGCGCTGCCGCTGGACGCTCCGATTCCCGCGTAATCGAGCCTCAGCAGCATACCCTCTCCCTCTATCCTCCTCACGCACACGCTGCCGTGGTACGGAAGCCGGCATGTCCTGTGCCCCGTTACGAACGAGTCCGGTACCCGTTCAACTATACCGTCCAGCAGCTTGTCCCGTATCCGTGAAATTCGCGACTCCTCGCCCTCCCGGTCCAGTTTCACCGCGAGCTCGGCGGACGCGCCAAACCCGACTATGGATGGCACGTTCTCCGTCCCGGAGCGGACGCCGTACTCCTGACCGCCGCCGTGAACGAGGGGAACCAGCTTTATTCCCTTCCTTATATAGAGCGCGCCGATGCCCTTGGGGCCGTACATCTTGTGGGCGGACATCGTGAGCATGTCGACCGGCAGACGCGACACGTCGATCGGTATGTGCCCCGCCGCCTGCACCGCGTCGGTGTGGAACAGAACGCCCCTCTCACGGCAAATCGCCCCGAGCTCCGCGATCGGGTTTATCGTGCCGACCTCGTTGTTCGCGAACATTATGCTGACCAGGGCGGTGTCGTCGCGAATCGCATTCCTGAGCGCGTCGGGGGAGACCATGCAGTCCCCGTCGACCGGGAGTATCGTCGTCTCGAAACCGTTTTTGCCCAGCCACTTGAAAGTGTCGATTACCGCGTGGTGCTCGACGGCGGATGTAATTATGTGCCTGCCGCCGTTTTTGGCGGCCCATACGGAGCCCTTCACCGCCAGGTTGTCCGCTGCGCTGCCGCACCCAGTGAAGACGATCTCGGATGGCTCGGCGCCGATCAGCGACGCCACGCTCCCCCGCGCCTCGTCCATCGCCCGCTTCGCATCCCGTCCCCACGAGTGCAGGCTGTTCGGATTTCCCATTTTTTCACTGAAGTATGGGAGCATCGCATCCAGGACCTCTTTTGCGACGGGAGTCGTGGCCGAGTGATCAAGATAAACTTTACGAACTTTCATAAGTATCACCTCTAAATAGCTTATTGACGCGCTTGCATATAAACGCTTATATTATACCTCAAGTTGAGGCAGGTTGCTAAGAAGTGGGTGAAGGCTGCGGGAGGGATTTCGCCGCGCACGGAACGCTCGTTAATTGTCATGACCCTCCGGGAGCGGCCGAGCCATCGGGGGCGAGCGCGCCGGAAGCCGGCTGAAAAATAAAAAAATTATGCTTAATACGACAAAATACTCATTTTTTAATTCAGGCTCGCATACTATGTAGTATAATGCTCTAGATGATTATTTCTGAGTTTGTGCAAGCTCGGCTGAAATAATTTTTATTATGAAATGGAGGGTGTTGGATGGCTGATCCCGTATCGTTTGAACCACTGAAGCCCATTGATATGTCAGGTTTTTTTCAGGACAGGAAACGGGTCTCCCGGAGGAGGGCCGTGGAGTCCGCGGCTCCGCCCTTCTCAGACGTGCTGAAGGATAGCGTCAAGAGGGTAAACGACCTCCAGATAGAGTCCGACACGATGACGAAACGTCTCTCGCTGGGCGAGGTCGAGGATATATCGGAGGTATCGATAGCGGTCGAAAAGGCGGAGCTCGCGCTCCGGCTGATGGTCCAGATACGGGATAAACTGGTGGACGCCTACCAGCAGGTCGCCCGTATGTCTGTCTGATTTTTAAGAGGGGCTGAAGGATGGCCATAAGGGACAGGCTGGCTGACGGGGGCAGGAGATTCAAGGATTTCTGGTCCTCCCTCCTCAGGTGGCAGCAGGTATCGATGGTCGTGGCCGCGCTTATCGTAGTGGGCGGCATACTGGCCGTATCTCTGGTAGCGGGGCGCACGTCGTACGTTCCGATATTTTCCGGTCTCGAAGCGAGGGACCAGGAGGCCGTCATAACGTACCTCAAGGAGGGCAAGATTCCGTACAGGACGGATTCCGAGGCGAACGCCGTCCTCGTGCCCACGGCTAACGTTTACGAGGCGCGGATCGAGCTCGCCGCCAAGGGAATACCCAGCGGCGGCGTCGTCGGTTTCGAGAGGTTCAATCAGTCGCGGATGGGCATCACCAGCTTCCAGGAGAAGGTCGACTACTACAGGGCGCTGGAGGGCGAGCTGACGAGGACGATCAGGGAGATTTCATCGGTCCTGAGCGCCCGGGTCAGCATCGTGGTGCCGGAGTCGAAGCTGTTTCTCGAACAGCAGCAGCCCTCGACCGCGGCGGTCCTCCTCAAGCTGAAGCCGGGGGCGGATTTCGGTCAGGATCAGGCGAGGGCCGTCGTTCACCTGCTCGCGAGCAGCGTGGAGGGGCTCCTGCCGGAGAACGTGACATTAGTCGACGCGGACGGCCAGATCCCATTCGACGACCTGCTCGACGACTCCCTGACGATGCAGCGCGGAAACAAGGTCGTGCTGAAGCAGCGGGAGTTCGAGAAGGACTACGAGATGGACCTTCAGAAGAAGATAAAGGACCTGCTTCAGACGGTCCACGGCCCGCGCAAAGTCGTGGCGGCCGTCACCGTCGAGATGGACTTCGACAAGAGGGAGTACTCAACCAGGACCGTGTCCACCCTGCCGGGCAAGATACACGGCCCGGTCCAGAGCACCCAGAACACGGAGGAGAGCTACGAGGGACCGGCGGGGGTCACTGGGGGCATACCCGGGACCACCACGAACATACCTGGGTACGCGGTCAACACCGGCGAGGGGCAGGGCAACGCCCAGTACGAGAGAAGCGACACCGTGACCAACTACGACAACTCCACACAGGAGTCGAGGGAGATCGTAACTCAGGGGAAGGTCAGGCGGATGTCGGCCACGGTATTCATAGACGGCAAAATTCCTCAGAGGGACATCGACAACTGGCGCAACGCGGTCGCCACGACCATCCTGCTTGACGAGGCGCGCGGGGACAGGCTCACCGTCATGGCGGTCCCGTTCGACACATCGGCCGAGGACGCCCTTGCGGCCCGCATCGCAGCCGAGAGAAGGTCCAGGATGGTGATAGGCGCCAGCTCGTTTGGCATACTATTGCTCGCGGTGGCAGCCGGGCTCCTCTACTGGGCCCGCAGGCGCAGGTACCTGGCGGCCCTGCAGGCGGCAAGACTGGCCGAAAGCGAGCAGACCCCGTCGCTCAGGGAGCTGCTCGAAAATCCGGACCTCATGACGTCGCAGGGGGAGCTCTCGGTGCTGGAGGAACAGCTCCGAAACTACGC
>JAISRP010000292.1 GCA_031273585.1 Synergistaceae bacterium | reverse complement strand
CGGCCAGTCCGATCAGTATGATATCCCTCCCGGCGTCCCTGACAGCGGACGCTATCGCGTCGGCCAGACTCCTGTCCTTCGCGGCCCGGTTGTACATAGCCCCGTGGGGCTTGACGTGCTGCAGAGCCGTGCCCCGCGCGCGGCAGAACGCCCCGATCGCCCCTATCTGGTAAAGGCAGCAGTCGTACACCTCATCCGGGGCGCAGGCCATATCTCTCCTCCCGAAGCCCACGAGATCCGGGTAAGACACGTGGGCCCCGACCGCTACTTTCCCATCTACGCATAGCTTCACCGTATGCCTGATGATCGACGGGTCCCCGGCGTGGTACCCGCAGGCCACGTTGGCGGACGACACGGACGCCAGGACCGCCCTGTCGTCGCCCATCCTCCATGCGCCGAAGCTCTCACCGAGATCGCTGTTTATGTCAATGATCATCCTGCCCATCTCCCATACCACTCCCTCGCTTTGAGGAGGACCGTGGGCTCCGCCCACGCCCGCCGGGGGACCAGTCTCCCGGACCCTCATTTTGTTTTTTTGATTTTTCGCCCTGCGGGCGAAAACCAAAAAACTTGATGGAGGTCCAGGAGGCACTGCCTCAAACGCGGGGTTTGGGGCGGAGCCCCAAGGTCCTGCCCGCGGATTTTTAGAATTTGCCCCTCGACCTGTACGTCGCGCGCAGCGCATCTAGCGCGGACAGGTCGTCCTCGAACTTTTGAAGGCGCGCTGTTGCCTCGCGCTCGGTCACCCTGCGGAAGCGCACCGTCTCGCCCGGCATCCTCTGCGCCAGCTGGGCCGCCGACCATGTGCCGACGACCGCGATCTTCGTGTAGCCTCCGGTCGTCTGACGGTCCGACATCATGACTATGGGGCGTCCGTGACCGGGGACCTGGACCGCGCCAGGGGCGATGCCGTCGGAGACGATATCCGGGCTCTTGCATCGCTCTATCTCTGGTCCGTCGAGGCGGTATCCCATCCTGTCCGCCTCGTTCGTCACGGTGTACCGCTCGCCGTAGAACGTGGCTATGCCCCTCTCCGTGAAGGCGTCCGCCTGCGGGCCGTCAAGGGCCTCCAGCGGATCGCCCCTGTGCCGCGTCGGGCGGAACTCCGGCGGGCAGGAGAAGCCCTCGGCGCGGCGCCAGAGCGGCTTTGGATCGCACGTATACACCACGTCGCCGGACTTCAGCGCGCGCCCCCCGAACCCGCCCAGGGATGCCCTGGTGTAGGTCGAGCGGCTGCCCATGACGACCGGCACGTCGATGCCGCCGCTGAAGCAGAGGTACGAACGGACTCCGTCGCCCGAGGGACCCCCGATCGAGATCCTGCTGCCGGGGGCGACCCTGTGTACCAGCCAGGCGGCGGCCGGCGAGCCGTCTATCGTCATGCAGAGGTCAGCCCCGGCCAGGACGACGCACCGCTCCTCCCTCATCACTATCCGAAGCCCGAGGAGCGTCGTCTCGAGGGCCGCGTCGTTTTCGCCGTTGCCAAGCATGACGTTGCCGATGCGGAGGGAGAACTGGTCCATCGGGGCGGACACCGTGACCCCTCGGAGCTGATGCCCCCATCTGCCGAGGTCCTGGACGATCGTGAGCATCCCGGGTTTTTCGACGAGGAACGACATCACTCGCAGCCCCCCTCTATGACGCGCTCCGGCACATACCTGCAAGCCTCGGCCTCGTCCCGGATATCCCTGTACTCGTCCTCGGATATGCTGCGGAAGCGGATCCAGCCGCCGGCGTCTATCAGAGTTGGAGCTCGCTCGTTGCTCGGGTCGAATAGTTTTAGCGGGGTCCTCCCGATGAGCTGCCACCCACCCGGGCTGTCGATGCTGTATGCGCCGGTCTGGCTGCCGGCTATGCCGACGCTCCCGGCCGGGATGAGCACCCTCGGGTTCTCGAGCCTTGGGGTGGCGAGCGACTCGTCCATGCCCCCAAGGTAGCCGAAGCCGGGGGTGAAGCCCAGCATGTAGCAGTAGCAGTCCGTCCCTGTGTGCCTCCTTATGATCTCCTCCTCGGAGAGTCCCGTGTGCCGGGCGACGTTTTTCATGTCTGGGCCGTACTCGCCGCCGTACAGGACCGGCATCACCAGGATGCGCCTGGGGCCTGAGGATGCGCCGCCTATCGAGCCGAGCTCCGGGGCGATTATGCCCTCCAGCTCTGCCCTGGTCGTCTCGAGCGGATTGAAGTACACGGAGAGCGAGCGGTACGTGGGCACGTACTCCCTTACGCCGGTTATTTTCTTTAAGGTCAAGGACTGCCTCAGGCTCTGAAGCCTCACGTTGGCCTCCATCTCGATGCCGTCCGAGAACTCCACGACGAGACAGCTGTCGCCGGACCCAAGGAATCTGGGCGTCTCATACATCCGGTCGCCCCCCTCCGCGCTAATTTCCCCGAACGATCCTTCTCGCGCCGTGTTTTTTAAACCACGCCTCGGCCCTGTCCATGATATCCCCGTGGAGCACGACGCGGAGGCCCTCGACGTGGCTTCCGCAGCCCAGTCCCCTGCGAATCAGTTTAGCCAGCGACTGGGCCGTCGCGCTGTCGGGTTCGGGCTTGACGGAGACGATAGTCACGGTCCGCCCCCCTCTGCCGGATGACTCGCGGTGCATCGTGATCTGCGACGCGCCTCGGATGAACTCCGGCACGCCGGGGGATGCCTCCGCGGCTGCATCTCGCACGCCGCCGCCGTCATGCGCCGCCCGCGCGGGAACTCCCAACAGGTCCCCTATCGAAACCGACACCCCCGGGTCTCCCCCGATGGACACGTCCTCGAACCCCTCTGCCTTTTTCCCCCTGGACACCCCGGCTCACCTCGCTCGGCAAGAAAAACGGACGCCGCCATTGGATTATCGTTATGACCATAAACATTATATACCAAGATTTGATGGGGACTCCCTAAAACCCGAACCCACGCGCTGGACCTTGGGGCGCCGCCCCAAACCCCGCGCTTGAGGCACTGCCTCCTGGACCTCTAAATAGTTTTTTTATTTTCGCCCGCCGGGCGAAAATAAAAAAACTGAATGGGGGTCCGGGGGACTGGTCCCCCGGCGGGCGGGGGCGGCGCCCACGGTC
>JAISRP010000267.1 GCA_031273585.1 Synergistaceae bacterium | reverse complement strand
GTGCGGCCCTGGCAACAACGGGGGGGACGGCTTCGTGGCGGCGCGTCACCTGGTGGTTCGCGGGCTGCGCCCGACGGTCGTCTCGACGATCGACATCGACGGGTACGGCGCGGACGCCAGGGCGGCCGCGATTGCGGCCGCGAACCTCGGGATCGTTTTCATCTCGTCCGCGGAGAGGGAGGACGACGAACTCACCGCGCTGGTGGATATGGCGGACGTCGTCGTCGACGCGCTGCTCGGCACCGGTTCCAGCGGCGAGCCGAGGGGCGAGGTGCAGAGGCTGATAACGCTGATCGAGGGCGCGGGCAGGGTCGTCTCCCTGGACATCCCGTCGGGGATAGACCCGGACACGGGGGAGGCGGCAAAGAGCGCGGTCTCCGCCGATATGACCGTCACGTTTCTGGCCGAAAAGCGGGGCATGGCGGTCACGCCTGGGGCGTCTCGCTGCGGCCGCGTCGAGATAGCCTCAATCGGCGTACCGGCCCGCCGGGTCCTCCAGGACTCAGGGGTGATAACCGGCTACGATAGATCCGACATCCCTGCGCTCACGCCTTCGATTCCCAATGACGCTCACAATGGGACGAGGGGGGGGCTGCTTATAATCGGCGGTTCCTCCAACTTCAGGGGAGCGCCAGTCCTTGCGGCGAGGGCCGCGCTGAGGGCCGGGTGCGGCCTTGTGATGCTTGCAATACCAGACCTCCAAGTCGAGGAGGCGAACGCCCTTCTGCCGGAGGCGATATTCTTGCCCCTGCCTTCGAAGGACGGGTTCATCCGCTTCAAGGGGGCCGACCGGATCGTCGAGCAGTGGAGCGACAGGTGCGACGCGGTGGTGCTCGGGCCCGGGCTCGGACGGTCGGCCGAGTGCGAGCGGCTGGCGCTGTACGTTCACAAGGAGTGGAAGATGCCGCTCCTACTGGACGCGGACGCGCTGTATCACCTCTCGGCCCTCGAGAAGACGCTGTACCCGTCGGTCTACAGGGAGGACATGCTCATCACCCCGCACGCGGGGGAGGCATCCCGTCTTCTAGGTAGCACCGCCAAACACGTCGAGGCAAGGCGTCTGGAGTCGTGCGGGGAGTTAGCGGTCAGGTTCGGCGCGACCCTCCTGAAGGGCCCCCGCACTCTGATAGCGGCCGAGGACGAACGCAGGGTGATCCTGGAGGGCGGGCCGGTACTGGCGGTCCCCGGTTCGGGCGACGTGCTGTCCGGGGTGATAGGAGCGTACATGGCGATGGGGATGCCTATCCTGGACGCGGCCACGCTCGGAGCGCTCGTTCACGCCGAGGCGGGGAGGAAGTGCGGCAGGCGGGACGGGGTCTTAGCTAGGGAGATCGCGGACAACATAACCACCGACCTAAAACCGCGAGAAGACCGCGAGCGCTTTTCGTGAGGCACACACCCGCAAGGGCGCCGGCGCCCCTGATCCTCGTAATGGTTTTTTGCCGGAGGTCGGAGAGGTTCCCGCAGCCGGCCGGTCCTCGAGATTCTGTCGTCAGGGCGGAGGGAACATCCTGATGTACCAGAGAAGGGATCTCAGACGGAGGAAGCGCGAGCCGGCAAAGCCCGAGGTTCGCAACAGATACGGCGGAGGCTGGATGACCTTCATGAGCTTCTTCGCCATCGCCGCATCCCTGGCCGTGGTGAAGGCGAGGAATCCCGAGATGAGCATCGGCCCGATGATCCTTATGATAATCGGCGCGGGGCTGGCGTGCCTCGTGATGTTCAGGATCGGAAGGAGGAACCGGCCCTGATGAGCCCGGATGGCCCGATCGGCAGATTCCCGTCCCTCTTGTGCCGGAGCGTCGGGGAGACCGAGGAGGTAGGGCGAGCGCTCGCCGGCGCGCTGTACGGGGGCCTGCTCGTGCTGCTCTCCGGAGAATTAGGCGCGGGCAAGACCTCGCTCGCGAGGGCGCTTGGGGAGGCGCTTGGGGCGCGAGGCATGAAGAGCCCGACGTTTGCGATAGAGTCAATCCATAGCCTGCCGGGGAAAAATTTCTCGCTCGTCCACGCCGACCTGTACCGCGTCGGCGATACGTCAGCCTCCACCGCCCAGCTCGAGGAGTACGTCTTCGAGGGTCACGCCGTCCTCGTCGAGTGGGGGGAGAGGTGGAAGGATCCGCCGTCCCGCGACAGATGGGACGTTGACATTCGGTACGACGCCGAAGACGCGCGGTCGATATCGCTGACCGGCTGTGGACTGCCCGCCCTATGCCGCCTGTCGGGCGCGTACTCCGGGCTGCCAGATTCGATAATAGCCGGGGGGGTTCGAGGTTGCCGCTGATCTTAGCGATAGACTGCGCCATGAGGTGGCTCAACCTCGGGCTGTCCGACGGAGGTGCGCTCATTGGGGCGGAGGCCGTCAACTCTGACACTCGTCAGTCCGGGCTGCTGCCGGGCGCAGTGGATGATTTTCTGTCTAGGCGCGGCGTCTCCCTCGGGGATCTCGGGGTCATAGCCGTGACGACGGGCCCCGGTTACTATACGGGCATCCGGGTGGGCCTCTCGTACGCATCATCCCTCGCGGAGAGCCTT
>JAISRP010000189.1 GCA_031273585.1 Synergistaceae bacterium | reverse complement strand
AATATTGTCGAGTATATCAAGGGAATCTTCGGCATTATAGTCTTCCTCCTGCTGTGGGAGGTCTGTTCGAGGTTTGGGATTATCGACAGCATATTTATCCCGCCTGTTTCCAAAATCTGCGCGGAATTCTGGAAACTCCTCAAATCCGGAGAATTGGGGTATCACACGTCCATAAGTCTTTGGAGAGCCCTGATGGGTCTGGGGCTGGGCATTGCCGTGGCGGTGCCGTTGGGATTGCTGGTGGGTCAGATTCCCATAGTGGAGCGATTTCTCGATCCCATACTTCAGACGTTCAGGCAGACGTCCACTCTGGCGCTGATGCCGGTTTTCATACTGCTGCTAGGCCTTGGGGAGACGTCGAAGGTGGCTATGATCTTCTGGGGCGTCTCGTGGCCCATACTGCTCAGCACGATCAGCGGAGTGAAGAGCGTGGACCCGCTCTTCATCAAGGCGGCGAAGTCCATGAACGAGTCCATGATCGGGATCTTCCGCAAGATCATCCTCCCGGCGTCCCTGCCGCATATATTTACCGGCATAAGGCTGGGGGCCACCTCGTCGATAATGCTGCTCATCGTGGCGGAGATGGTCGGCGCGAGCTCGGGCCTCGGCTTCCTCATTCACGACTTCGAGGTCAAGTACGAGATCCCGAAGATGTTCGCGGTCATAGCGTTATTCTCGATCCTGGGGCTCTCCTTGAACTACATCCTGGTGGTCGCGGAGAAGAAGATCATAAAGTGGAAGCCGGATGAAGCATAAGGGGCGGGAGACCGTCAGGACTTTTTAAAATTTAAGGAGATGTTGAAGATGAGTAAAAAGTGGATCGAGCGAATCATCATAGTGTTGGTAACCGCGGTAGTAACGGTTGGCCTGACTAACTGGGCCAACGGGAGGAACGCCGGGTCTGGGAGCGCAGCATCGGGCCGGGGCGTAATCCCGGCGGACGAGAGAATACTCGTTAAAATTCCAACGATCCAGGGCGGCGGCCCCGCCCTCATCGCAAAGGTAAAGGGGTATTTTGAGGAACAAAATTTGGAGATCGAGGAAATAGGGCAGGTGCCGGGAGGAAATCAGATTCAATCCGTCATCACCGGCGACATTGACTTCACGCTGGGAAATCACACGGACCGGGAGATAGAGGCCATGGCGAAGGGAATCCCGGTCAAGGTGGTTTTAGCCCAGTCCGAGACGACGGAGGATATGCCTCACATGCGGTGGATGGTCCCTAATGACAGCGACATTCACGGTCCGAGGGACCTGATAGGCAAGAAAATAGCGATGAACTACATAACCGGCGGCTGCCCCGTGACAAATCTCCGCCAGTACCTCAGGGGCGGGGACGTGGACATAAAGGATGTTCAGATGGTGCAGATGGCGGACGGCCTCCAGGCGGCAGCCCTGAACGAGGGGCTGGTGGACGTCATAACCATTCACGCGCCGGTGTCCGGCGTCGTGCGCAGTCAGCTGGGCCGGCGCCCCCATTTCTCGGACTTCGACACCTTCCAGGGGAGGGCCGGGAACAACATGGCCACCTCGCAAAAAATTATAGACAATAATCCTGAGAAGGTTCGCCAGTTTGTCGCCGCCATCGTGAAGGCCCAGGCCTGGATAAATGACAATCACGACGAGGCGGACAAGATTTACGCCGAATATCTCAAGCTGAACCCGGAGCATGTCCCGCTGTTCGACAGGACGCACTACAGCAGGGACGGCCTCGAGTACAACGAGAGGGTCCAGCTATGGATAGACGAGCTGGTCATTCTGGGGGAGATAGAGCCGGGCCAGTTTAAGGCCGAGGATATCTACACGAACGAGTTCAACCCCAATTACAGGAAATAAAAACTCACGAAGAATTTCCATATCAAAAAAATAAACAAAAAAACGGAGGTAATGAAGATGGGAAGGTACAGTCAGTTAAGCGCGGTGGACAAGAAAATCGAGATTCAGGGCTTTGGCATAAAAATTTTGCCGGAGCTGAAGCTGGATCTCCAAAGGGAGGGTTACTATCCGGTGGCGTTGACCTGGATAGGGGACGACATCACAGGTCCCTTCTCGTTCATAGGCTACGGGGAAAACTCCCCGTTCGAGCTCCGCAAGCAGGACGGCGGCTATCACGTTTACAGGGACGACGAATATTTTTCGGAGGTCTCGTTCTATAAGAGGCCGAATTTCTGGGATCGCCAGTGGTCGATCAAAGACGGCGCCGAGGGCACGTTCTTTGTGGACGAGGGCATGTCCGGGGTCATAACCCCCTGCGCGCCCAACAGCCTCATCGCCGAGAACGACGAGGTCCGCCGGGTAACGGGCGGCAAGTTCCCGTTCGTCACCCTGGCCTGCTACAACGGGCTCGCGATATGGCCGTCCTACGGGTGCCTCTACACGAAGCAGGGCAACCCTTGCACGTTCTGCTGCATTCCGGGAGACTACGTCGAGGACCATATGCTGATCCAGCAGGAGGGCTGGCTCGACGGCATGTCCAAAGCCGTCGAATCGGCGATCGACGAGTTGGGCGGCGATATCGAAAACTGCTCCCTGACGGTGGACTCGGGCACCCTCCCGGGCCGGGACAAGGGCGCGTGGGCGTACATCCAGATTCTGGATGCGATCAAGGCGCGGATCGGCAAGCTGCCGAACACAATTTATATCCGCGCCGTCATCGAGCCGCCATACGACGAGGAAGTGCTGTTCAAGATGAGGGACGCCGGCTTCACGAGCATACAGTGCGACATCGACGTGTATGACGACGCGGAGCGCCTCGAGGTGATGCCAAACGCGAAGGGCAAGCGGTCGATAGACGATTACCTGCGCATCCTGACAAGAGCCAAGGAAATTTTTCCGGGCGAAGTCGCGACCCAATTAGTCGCCGGCATTCAAAAGGACGAGAACTTGCTGAAGGGCGTGGAGCGCTTTGCCAGCGTGGGGATTCCGACGCTCGTGACCCCGTTCCTGCCGTTCGGTCAGGGCATCAACCTGGTCAGAAAGGGCAAG
>JAISRP010000162.1 GCA_031273585.1 Synergistaceae bacterium | reverse complement strand
CCTTCCCCTTCTGTTCCGCACGTCGCCCAACCTGCGCTCGATATGTTTTATGCGGCGTTCCAGCTTGCGCCTGTGGCGCTCGAACTCGGTCTCGCCCGGCCCCCTCGTCCCTATGCCGCCGCCGAGCCTCGACATCTGATGTCCAAGGCCCTTCAGGGATGGGATCTCATGCCTCAGCCTGGCGAGCTCCACCTGAAGTTTTGCCTCCATGGTGACGGCCCTTCGATCGAATACCATCATTATAGTATATGCCCTGTCCCATACCTCGAGCCCAGTCGCCTTTCCGAGGTTGGCACGCTGAGTCGGGGAGAGAAAATCATCCACCACCAGGAGGTTTGCCCCGGTCGCCGCAGCGAAGTCCCTTATTTCCAGGGCCTTGCCCCTGCCCAGGAACATCGCGGGGTCCGGCCCCTTTTTTTTCTGAAGCACCCTTCCTCTGACCGGCACGCCGAGGTTCGAGAGAAGCAGGACGATTTCGTCCAGCCCGCAGGCCCCGGACGGGTCCTCCAGCGCCGCAACCAGCGAGCACAACGGCGTCTGCCTGAGGTCAATCGTCTCCGCAGGCCCCCCCGGCCATGGCGACTAACTCGCCCTCCAGCTCCCTCATCAGCCTCTCCCGCTTCTCCCTGTCCCCTATCGGCTCGTCGCTGGGAAATATTGGACGCGAAAACGTCAGCGTGAGCTTGACTGGCCTTGGAAAAAACTTGCCGGCCGGGCATACCCCGTGGGAGCCTCCCACAAAAACGGGCAGGACCGGAACTCCGGACTTCACCGACAGCAACGCAACCCCGCCCTCCAGGGGTTTCAGCCTGCCGTCCCTGCTCCGCGACCCCTCCGGAAATATCAGCACGCTCTCCCCATCCCTCAGGCGGGCCAGCATGAGCTTCATCACAGCGCCCGCCCTCTGACTGTCCTCGCGCGTTACCGGGATCGCCCCCAGCGCCCTGATGAGAAATCCCAGCACCGGAACGCGAAAAAGCGACTCCTTCGCTAGATACCTGAGCCGCGCCGGATAAGCCCCTCCGATAAGAGGGGGGTCGATATTGCTGGCGTGATTCGACGCCACTATCATGGCAGATCCCCGCGGCACATTGCTAAGACCCCTCACCTCCAGCCTGTTATACAGAGTAAAGACAACGAGGAAAAAATTTTTGACAATATAATAGAATATATTCTGAAAGGACATCCGCCCCTCTGCCTAAACGCCTTCCGCGTACTCCATGACGCGATCTACGACCTGATCGAACGTGAGGTCCGTCGTGTCGAGGAGTATCGCGCCGGGAGCACGTCTCAGCGGGGCGATCTCCCTGCCCGAATCGAGCCCATCCCGCCTGTTCACTGCATCCAGGATCTCCCCGTAGTCCGCGGGTTCGCCCTTCAGGACGCGTTCCTCATATCTTCGCATGGCGCGGGACTCGGGGGATGCCGTGAGAAATATCTTGAGGCAGGCATCCGGAAATACGACGGTCCCCATGTCCCTGCCCTCCGCCACCAGCCCGTTCTTCGCCTGCTCCCTCTGTATACCGAGGAGCGCGGAGCGCACCGCCGGCAGGGCGGAGTACGACGAGACAGCCCCGTCTATCTCGGGGGTCCTTATCGCCGATGTGACGTCCTCGTCCCCGAGCATGACTGCGCCCCCCTCGAAGGAAACGGAAAAATCCCGCAACGCATCCTGCAGCTGCGGGGAATCCTCGGCGGGAATCCGCCTCCGTAACATGACGAGGGTTATGGCCCTGTAGATAGCGCCAGTATCGAGAAACGGGAGGTCCAGCCTCCTCGATACCTCCTGCGCCACCGTGCTCTTGCCGGCGCCGGCCGGGCCATCCAGCACTATTACGCGGCGAGGTCCGCTTGGCATCTCTTTGATTATTTAAGGGCGTCCTCTTCCATGGAGGAGAGGATATCGACAAATTCGCCCATCACATGCTCCGGGTTTTCCTCCATGCCGAGACGCGCGAGGCTCTCAGGGGATACGTTGTACTGCATTCCGTCAGCGCCTATGCCCACCCCAAGCATGAGGCAGAGCACGTTGCTGACATGAACGACGTCCGTGACGGACTGGAACTGCTTCATGTCCACCGGCAGGTCCCAGGGCGTATGATGATAGGTGGTGATGTACGAGTAAGCCTCGGGGAGGTTCCACTGCTCCATGACGAGTCCCCCGACCTGAGCGTGGTCGAAGCCCAGCACCTGTCTCTCCGCGTCGCAGAACGGCACCTTGTCCTCCTCTACCAGCCTGAGTATTATGCTGTATCCGAAGCGGACGTAGTCGTTAAGCACGATTTTGCCGATGTCGTGCATCAGCCCTCCGATATACGCCTCCTCGGGGTCTCCTATGCCGAGCTTCACCGCCAGAAATCTCGACGTCGCGGCTACGCTCTGCGAGTGCTTCCACAGCTCGCCGCGATCCAGGGAGTAACCGGTGAAGGACGTGTCCATGAATTTATACACCGAGGCCGCCAGGACTATGCTCTTTACGGTCTTGAACCCGAGGAACGATATGGCCTCGGACACGCCGGTGATTCTCCTCGACAGCCCGTAGTAGGCCGAATTGGCCAGCCGGAGAACCCTCACGACGAGCCCCTCGTCCTTGGAGAGCCTGTCTCCGACGTCGGTCGCACTGCTCTTGGGGTCGTCGAGTTTATTCAGTGTTTCAACCACGAACTGCGGCAAGGAAGGTATATCCTTCACGCGCTTCAGCACGCGACGCTGTATGAGGTCCCTTGTGCGATCATCTAGTCCCTGCATGAATATCCCCCCGAAAATTGCAGAACAGTCTCGAGCCACCGTGCGCTTCGCGTGACCCTACATAACGATGACATCATACCTCGCCGCCGCGCGATATCATGTCACGAAGCTTTTTATGATTATACTCGTAAAAAGCGCCCCTCGGCAACTTTTTTAAAAAAAGTCTACCAATTCCAACCCTCTGTAACTTTTCGACACTGCTGCCGAGCGAGGCTGCCATCAGCCTTATCTCCCGCTTGACGCCCTCGCCGAGCACCACCTTAAATCGCAGGCCGCGCGCAGGGCCGTCCAGATCCGTCACCTCTATCGGCTTAAACAGTCTTCCCTCAATAATAACACCACTCCTCCATTCGTCCAATTTTTCCGCCCTCAGAGCGCGCCGCAACGTGACGAAGTACGTCCGCTCGACGCAGCGCGAGGGGTGAATCAGCTCGCGCGCGAATTTGCCGTCGTTAGTCAGGACGATCAGCCCCTCGCTGTCCTTGTCGAGCCTTCCGACCGGATACAGCCCGAGCGGTCTGTAGGAATCCGGCAGCAGGTCGAGCACCGTCCTCTCCCTGGCGTCGCTCACGGCCGAGAGCACGCCGGATGGCTTGTTCATCACGATGTATGCCCTGCGGACCGGGACTGCCGCGCGTCCGTCCACGCGCACATCGAGAGGGCGGTCCAACACGCGCCCAGGCGACGTCTCGGCCACGCCCTCCACCGTCACCCGTCCCGAGGCTATCAGCACGTCGGCCTTGCGCCTCGCGCAGATGCCGCAAACCGCGAGGTATCTGTTGAGTCGCACAGGGAAACCGCAACCGCCCTCCTCACTCATCGCCGTCCGTCCACGCGCCGTCCTCGCCGTTGGGCCGTTCCTCGACGAAGGTATCCTGAAGGTCCTCTATCGTCGGAAGGGATGATATGGACTCGAGGCCGAACAGCTCGAGAAACCTGTCGGTGGTCCTGTAGAGCAGAGGGTTTCCGATGCTCTTCTTCCGTCCGGCAACCCGGACGAGCCCATGTCTCAGCAGGGTGTCTATAACCCTGTCGCATCGCACGGTGCGTATCTCCTCCACCTCGCTTCTCGTGACAGGCTGGTTGTACGCCACAACGGCCAGCGTCTCGATGGCAGCCTTGCTGAGACGAACCCTCTGGGCCGCTGCCATCCCCTGAAAATCCGCGACCGTCGATTCGAGATCCGGGGCGGTGGCCATCTGCCACCCTCCGGCCATGCGGAGCAGGACCACCCCCCGCCCTGCGGCGTAGCACGAGTTCAGGCGCTCTATCGCGTCTCCGACGGACCTGACCGACTGTCCGAGCGCCGCCGACAGAGTCTCCTCCGACACCGGCTGAGGAGATATGAAAAGAAGGGCTTCGAGCTGTCTCATCAGCATGTCGTAACTAGGCTCCGGCCGCCGCAACCTCGACATCCCCCCAGGTCTCCGGCTGCGACAGGGCGAGCTTTCCGAGCCGCGATAGCTCCAGCAGCGCCAGCAGTGTCACAATAAGCCCGCCATCGCCAAAACTCATGAGCAATCCGCTCAAATTTACCCTGCGCAGTTCCTCCATAATCTTCTCAATCTCACCCATCCGCGCCTCGACGAGCACCTCCTCGGGCGCGGCATCCGGTATCTCCATTATGAAGGCCTGCCCGCTCCCGGCGGACCTCCTCCTCGAGTGCTCGTCTATCAGGCTCCACCACAGGGTCGAGAGGCCGTAAAGGTCTCCCATGTCGAACCAGGGCGGCCCCCCCTCGTCAGAGATCCTGACTAAGCAGCGGTCTCGCCTCTCCTTCATTCCCGCCAGGTACGCAGCGGCGCTCCTGTAGGGCTTGAATCGCTCCAGCATCTCCTCGAGCCGTAATTCATCCGTCTCTCCGTCCGGGCCTAGCAGCCCGTCCGCGCAGTCGGCCCCGGGCGCGCCGTCCGGGTCGCCGCTCACATCCACCCTCGGCAGCAGGGACCTCACCTTGCGGACCAGCAGCCTGCTCGCCAGGGAGAAAAAATCCGCGAGCTCCATCAGAGTGGCGCGCTTCGTCGTTAGCAGAAACTCCACGTATTGGGAGAGGACGTCGGTCAGCCGCAGCGACGACGCGTCCATCTCCTGCTTCTCCACCAGGGCGCAGAGGAGGTCGAGGGGGCCCGAAAACTCCCCGAGCGTCACGTTGAACGCGGGGTCATCCGGCATCGGAGATCGCCCGGCGCCGGGCGCGCCGGCCCGAAAAAACGCCTCCAGCCGCTCGTTTCACGGCCTTAACATCCCAAGAGCGTCATGCACCTCGCTCATGGTGCGAGCGGCGAATTCGCCGGCCCTCCGGGCGCCGTCGCGAAGTATATCCATCAGCTCGTCATGGTTCGACGCAAACCTGCGCCTTCGGGCCTGTATCGGCGCCATGTGCTCCGCGACGTGGGCAATAAGATACTTTTTACAGTCGATGCAGCCGATGCCCGCGCTGCGGCAGCCGGAGGATATCTCGCCGAGCTGAGCTGCGTCGGGGTTGAAAAATTTCTGCAGGTCCCACACGGGGCACTTCTCCGGTTCACCGGGGTCAGTCCTGCGCTCTCGAGCAGGGTCGGTCTTCATGGTCCGTATTTTTTTCTCGAGCGCCGGGATCTCGTCCGCTATTTCGAGCGCGTTGCCGTAGGACTTGCTCATCTTGCGCCCATCCGTGCCGGGTATCTTTGGGTAGCGCGTCAGGGTCGTCTCCGGCTCGGGGAAGATCTCGCCCCCGCCGCCGTAAAGATGGTTGAACCTCCTCGCTATCTCGCGGGAGAGCTCGAGGTGCGCCGACTGATCCTCTCCGACGGGCACTTTGTGGGCCTTGTAGAGCAGTATGTCGGAGGCCATGAGGACCGGATAACCGAGAAATCCGTAAGTGGAGAGGTCCTTGTTCTGAAGGTTGACTATCTGCTCCTTGTAGGTAGGGTTGCGCTCGAGCCAGCCGAGGGGGGTCAGGAGGGAGAGGGCCATGTGGAGCTCCACGTGTTCCTTCACGTGCGACTGCACGAAGAGCGCGCACTTCCCGGGATCCAGTCCGACGCCGAGCCAGTCGAGCAGTATCTCCTCGGAGTTGCCTCCCAGCTTGCCGGGGTCCGCGTAGTCCGACATAAGCGCGTGCCAGTCCACTATCGAATAGTAGCATTCGTGGTTATCCTGCAGGTTGACCCAGTTCGTCAACGCGCCGGCCATGTGTCCAAGATGCAGACGGCCGGTAGGCCTCATCCCGCTGAAAACTCTGTACATGTCAAAAATACACCTCCAGGGCGCAGATAAAGTTGCAAGGATGGATAGTATAGCAGAAATTCAAGCCTCAGGACCGTCCAAGACGATCACCCGAGGCCCGATCGCCACGGTGGGCCAGGCGAAGTCATCAAGAAGTTCCGTCTCGAGTCCGGTGGCATCCCTCACGAGATCGCAGAGCCCCGGCAGCGACGCCCGCTCCATCTCCCCGTGGTTTACCTCTATTATGCGCATCCCGGAGAGCTGGGCGTGAAGCAGATAGTGGTACCCCACGTCCGCGGTTATGTACACGTCGGCGCCGAGGTCTATGACCTCCTGAAGAAATTCGCTGCCGGACCCGCCGCAGAGGGCCGCCATCCGGATGGGCTTCTCGTCGTTCCCGTGGATCATGAGCGAGGAGAGCCCCCATGCGTCCCTTGCCATGCGGGCCAGGGTTACCGGCACAGCCCCTCCAGGGACGAGCCCTATGGCCCCCATGCCCCACGCCCCGCCGCCTCGGGGCTCTATCGGCAAAACGTCCTCCAGGCCGAGCAGTCTCGACAGTATCACGTTGACGCCCGAAGGAGACGAGTCCCAGTTGGTATGGGCCGAATATACGGCAACGCCATCCGTCATGGAGGCCGATATCATACCTGCCATCGGCGAAGGATGCAGTATCCTCTCCACCGCCTGAAATATGGCGGGGTGATGCGTCACCAGCATCCGGCAGCCCTTAGCGGAGGCATCCCTGACGCTCCGCTCCGTGGCGTCGAGGGCGACGGCGATTCTGTCCACGGAGGACTCCGGGTCGCCGATCATCAGGCCCACTTTATCCCACTCCTCGCTCCATGAGCGCGGCAATATTTTTTCTATTCTCTCGACTATTTCACGAACCTTCATGACAAAACTCCCCCTGCGGACATATAAACGGTATTTAAGTAAAATGCCCCTTTGCGCTGTCAAGTCGATGATATATAAATAAACAAGCTCCACTGGTCAGATAATATACTATAATTAAGACAATCTCGCTCCTTTGAATAACTCCATTTTTTGCACCTGCTTTGTTTTTGAGTATCTTGAGGGAAACGCCGGTTTTATAATTACGCGAGCCTCTTATTTAAGAGGAGGTGAATCGATGTTGAACGGATCAACGTGGTCGACCCAGCATACGAAGATGATGGCCCTGTTTGCGCTGATGGCGCTGCCGCTGGTTATTATGCCGATTTTTGCGGTGATGACGGGGAGCGCGCCCGTAAGAGGCATCCCAGGTCCTCAGCAGGTTCTGGCCATGCCGGAGCAGGCGACCCGCCCGCTGACCGGCGCCGGCAGCTACCGCAGGACGCCGTTGCGTCAGGTGAAGCACGGTCTTAACATCGGCTACGATATATCCGTCAAGCGCGCCATGAGGGAGATGGGCCTCGTAATCGCTCACTTCGACGCATGGATAGAGGAGCACCCCGGCACCGCGCTCTCGCACATAAGGTACATGCCGGCAGTATCGCAGCGCTACGTCGCGAGCACCGCGATTTTCATACGAAAGTCCAACCCCCGGGTCGACGCCAAGACCGCGTGGCGCGA
>JAISRP010000065.1 GCA_031273585.1 Synergistaceae bacterium | reverse complement strand
AATCCCTCTGTCAGGTCACAGGCGGCGTCGTCAACGTCAGGATAGTCGTGAACATGGTGACGGACGAACACGAGGCCGCCATCGTGGGCGAGCGGATCATCGCGACCGCCGGACAGTTTCTGAACGTCAAGGTGCCTTACATGGGCTGTATCTTGTGGGACACTGCCCTCAGGGACGCCGTCAAGCGAAGGAGGCCGCTTCTGCTCGATGACGAGAAATCGGTGTCCGCCCAGTGCTTCAGGGAGCTTGCCCAGAGGATAACGGAGCTGCCCGACAGCAGCGCCGGGGTCTGCGAGAGCGTCCCGGCCGAGGCATCGTTCCTCGGGCGTCTGGCCCGGCATATGAGAAAGAAGGAGAATCAATAAGGTGACGAACGCGGACTCGGGTCTGGATTATTCCTACAAACTCAAGTGCGGAGTGAGGGGCGACATAGTCGTTAACGCCGGCATCTACAAGGGGCGCTACGCCTCCAGCGTGGAGGACATCGCCGACGGCAACGTAGTCGGCCTGGCTTACCCGCTCATGCGCGGCGCGCTGCTTCCCGTTTACCGGGATCTGGAATTCACGTTTGTCTTCGAGGACGGCGGGGCGCTGTACATGTTCGACATGTCGGTCCGCAAGGTCGACACTCAGACCAACGTCGCCATACTGTGGGCGAACGTATACGGCGAGCCGCAGCGCGTGCAGCGCAGGCAGTTCCTGCGGGTCCCGTGCCCCTGGACCGTCGACGCCTTCTACGTGGAGGGCGAGGCGAGGGCGCCGATGTCAATGCAGTGGATGCAGGGCAGGGCGCTGGACATAAGCCTGGGCGGAATTCGCTTCAAGCTCGCGGACAGAAACGCCGGGGGCAGCACGTTCGAGTCCGGGGAGATGATGCTGGTCAGCTTCCAGCTTGCCGGAAAGAAAAATTTTCAATTCGGCCGGACCTCCAGGGTCGTCCATGCGGATAGGGCCTGGGAGATAGGCGTCGGTTTCGACTCTCTGCCGAGCAGCGTGGAGAGAAAACTTTTCGAATTCATACGTCAACAGGAAATGATGGGGCGGGAGGAGAAATGAGTCTTTCTCGTAAAATCCGTGTTCTTATTGTTGATGATTCTGCATTTATGCGTAAAGTAATAGGGGATATCCTGTCCGCGGAGCCTGCCATCGAGATCGTCGGCAAGGCCCGCAACGGTGACGAGGCGATAACCAGGCTCAAGGAATTGTCTCCCGACGTCATAACGCTGGACATGGAGATGCCTGGGAAGAACGGGGTCGAGGTGCTTCGCGAGATAATGAAGGTCAAGCCCGTCCCGGTAGTAATGGTGAGCAGCCTCACGAAGGAAGGGGCTAACGTCACGATGCAGGCGCTCGGCGCGGGCGCGGTCGACTTCGTGACGAAGCCGTCGGGGACGATATCCCTCGACATGGAAAAAGTCGGGGATGAGCTTCGGCAGAAGATCATAGCTGCGAGCCGCGCGTCCATGAAGAACGCATTCGGCGAGGGCGGCGTCCGCGTCAAGTCCAGGGCGTCCCTGACGCCGCCCTTAGTCCCCCCGCGGGAGGCGCCGAGACGCCCCGAAATGGTCGTTGTGGCGTCGTCGACCGGGGGCCCGAATGCCCTGCAGGAGGTCATCCCGGGGTTGTCGCGGGACTTCCCCGTGCCGATACTTATAGTGCAGCACATGCCTCCCGGTTTTACGACGTCGTTCGCCATACGCCTCAACGAGCGCAGCAAGATCAACGTGACCGAGGCGTGCGACGGGATGCCGGTCAGGAGGGGTACGGCCATCATAGCCCCTGGGGGGTATCACCTCGTGGTTGAGAGGGGTTCGACCGATTTTCTGTGCAGGTTGATCGAGACCCCGCCCGTGCGCTCGGTGCGGCCAGCGGCGGATGTGCTCTTTGCGAGCGTGTCAGACGTGGTTGGCGGCAACGTCATTGTGGTCGTTCTGACCGGCATGGGGAAGGATGGGCTCGACGGGACGAGGCTCCTGCGGGCAAAGGGCGCGTATGTGATAGCTGAGTCGAGGGAGACCTGTGTCATCTACGGAATGCCGGGCGCGGTTCATGAGGCCGGACTGGTGGACGAGCTGCTGCCGATCTATTCGATCGCGGGCGCGCTCGAACGGGTCGTGAAGCGGACGGACTGAACGTTTTTATCATGATTATCCTCGGGTAATTTTGCGGATGGAGCTATAGAAAATATCAGGACCAGGAGGTAGGACTATGTCGGACAGTATGGATATGAACCAGTACCTGGGCGCTTTTCTCGACGAGGCAGGGGACAACCTGGAGCATTTGAACGAGCTGCTCCTCACCGCGGAGCAGAACCAGAGCGATATGGATATAATCAACGAGATATTCCGCGTCGCCCATACATTCAAGGGCATGTCGGCGACGATGGGCTTTGCGGATATGGCGGCTTTAACTCACTCGATGGAGGATCTTCTGGGCTTGGTGCGCACGGGCGACCTCGTCCTCAGCTCGGACGACGTGGACATACTCTTCAAATGTCTCGACACCCTGACGTCGATGGTCGACTCGATCAGGGGCGGCAGCAAGGACTCCGACATAGAGTCGGGGGAGCTGATCCAGGTTCTTCACGAGAGGAGGGATCACCCCGGCATCAAGCCCGCCGGAGCCCCCGCCAAGAAATCGAACGTCAAGGCCGCGGCCAAGCCAAAGGCGGAAAAACCCAAGGCAAAGGCCGTCAAGGAGGTCGTCAAGCCTGTTGACGACGAGGCGCCTGCCGCGGACATCGAGGAGCTCTCCGAACAGGAGCGCGACTGGGTGATCTCGGCCGAGGAGAGCGGAATGAACGTCTTCGAGCTGAAGATCGCGCTCGATGAGACTTGTATGCTGCGCGCGGCGAGGGCCTATATGGTCGTCACCCTGATAGGGGATCATGGGGATATAATAAAGGCGATACCGAGCGTCGAGGATCTCGAGAGGGAGGCGTTCGAACGCGAGTTTACAATTTACGTCGCATCGAGGGATGACAAGGACTCGCTCGTCAAACAGGTGATGAAGGTCGGGGAGGTGGCGTCGGTCGAGGGGCGCGACGTGCTCATCACGGATGACTCAGTGCCGTCCGTCACGGAGCCCCTTGCCGAGGATGCCGCCTCCAAAGCATCCGAGGCCGAGGCTGGGACAGTTCACGATGATGCGGCAAAGCCCGCCGCAGCGGACGCGAAGAAGGCGGCAGATGCCAAGGCGCACGCCAACAAGGCCGGCAACAGGACCGTGCGGGTCGATATAGGACGCCTGGACAAGCTCATGAATCTCGTGGGCGAGCTCGTCATAGGGCGCGCGCGCATAGAGCGCCTCGTGCAGGAGTCCCGCCTCAAGGCGTTCGAGGAGCCTCTCTCCCAGCTGGGGAGAATATCGGGCGACATACAGGAGATAGTCACCAAGCTGCGGATGGTCCCCGTGTCCATGGTATTCGACAGGCTTCCGAGGCTCGTCAGGGACCTCTCCCGCCAGATGGGCAAGGATATCCAGCTCCAGGTGGAGGGGGCGGAGACGGAGCTCGACCGGACAGTCATAGACGAGATCGGCGATCCGATGGTTCACCTGCTCCGCAACTCGCTGGACCATGGCATCGAGAACCCGGATATCCGCGAGTCCAGGGGAAAGCCGAGGCTCGGAACCATAACGGTCGCCGCGTATCAGGAGGGCAATGGGGTTATAATAGAGGTCCGTGACGACGGCGCAGGGATCGATCCGGCGAAGGTCAAGAAGAAGGCGATAGAGCGCGGGATAATAACCCCCGAGCAGGCCGCTTCGATGCCGGACGACGAGGCGGTTCAGATAGTGATGCTGCCGGGCTTCAGCACGGCCGAGAAGGTGACGGACCTCTCCGGCAGGGGTGTCGGCACCGATGCCGTGAAGAGCAAGGTCGAATCCCTCGGCGGGCAGTTCATGATCTACTCGAAATTTGGGCAAGGCTCGCGGGTCGTGATCCGTCTGCCTCTCACCCTGGCCATCGTCCTGGCCCTGCTCATCAAGGTGGGGGACGAGACTTACGCCATATCCCTCGAAAATGTGGAGGAGACGCTTCTCGTGCATAAGAAGGATATAAAGTACGTCCACGGGACGCCGGTGACGACCGTGAGGGGTGAGATACTGCCGCTCTCCGACCTGTCCGCGATAATAGGCACGCCGGGCGACCGCAGCGAGAACGAGGAGAACCCGGTCGTAGTGGTGAGGGTCGGGCGCGACCGCTCCAGAGTCGGTTTCCTCGTGGACGCTTTCGTCGGCCAGCAGGAGATCGTCATAAAGCCGCTCGGCAAG
>JAISRP010000055.1 GCA_031273585.1 Synergistaceae bacterium | reverse complement strand
ATTGGAGGTCCAGGAGGCACTGCCTCAAGCGCGGGGTTTGGGGCGGCGCCCCAAGGTTTTACCCGCGAGGTCTCAATCAGATGCCGAGCGCTGCGGATGGCTCCTTGTAGATGTTCTGCATTCCAAATGTCTCGGCCACCGCCTTGACCGTCAGGGCGCCGCGGTGCGTCGAGAGGCCCTGCCTTATGGCGAGGTCGTCCCTGCACGACGCTGCCAGTCCTTTTTCGGCGATGCACAGGCCGTATTTTATTGTGGCGTTCGACAGGGCGACGGTGGACGTTCTGGCGTATGCCCCTGGCATGTTGGCCACGCAGTAGTGGACAACGTTCTCCTCCACGAAAATGGGGTCGTCGTGGGTCGTCGGGCGGGAGGTCTCCGCTATTCCGCCCTGGTCTATGGCCACGTCCACGAAGACGGAGCCGGGGCGCATGGACCTCAGGTGCTCCCGCGTCACGAGCCTCGGGGCCTTGGCCCCTCCCGGCAGTAGGACCGCGCCGATGATCATGTCCGACCTGGCGGCCTCGTTCGCGATGGCGGTCGAATCGCTGTACAGCGTGACGCAGTTCGGCGGCATGACCTCCGCCAAGTATGCGAGGCGCTTGTGGTTGACGTCGGTAATGGTCACGCGCGCGCCGAGCCCCGAGGCCATCTTCGCAGCGTTCGTTCCGACGCTGCCCCCGCCTATGACAAGGATGTTGGACGGCACGACGCCTGGGACGCCCATCGGCAGCACTCCGCTGCCCCCGTACGTCCGGCCGAGGTAGTACGAGCCCATTATGACGGACATGCGCCCCGCAACCTCGCTCATGGGCTGAAGGAGCGGGAGGCCCCACGGCTCGCGGACCAGCTCGTAGGCGATGCAGCTCGCCCCGGACTTGAGGCACGCCTCCGTGAGCTCCCTGTCGGCGGCGAAGTGGAAGTACGTATATACAATTTGAGAGTCCCCCAGCAGGGGATACTCCTCCGGCATCGGCTCCTTGACCTTGATCAGCATCTGGGCCTTCTTCCAGACCTCCTCCGCGCTCTTCAGGATATGGCCGCCGGCGGACTCGTACTCGGCGTCGGGAAAACCCGCGCCCGCCCCCGCGCCGCTCTCGATGAACACCTCGTGCCCGGCCCTGGCGTATGTGGCAACGGAAGCCGGCGTCAGCCCGACGCGATACTCGCGATTCTTGATCTCCCTGGGGCAGCCAATTCTCATCGCTGTCGCCTCCTCAATGAATGTGTTTTGGGTATTTATTGTCCCGGTATTATCATGTTACTTTAAATATACCTGCAAGCGTATTACTGCGGAGCGTCCGCCGCCGCCCTAGAGGCGCGTTCCTCATATCGCTTTTTTGAGAAAACTTCCCAGCCTCTCCATGCCGTCGGCTATCCTGTCCGGCGGGTTCGACGAGAAGTTCAGCCTGAAGCAGTTGGCCCCGTCCTCGGGGTTGACGAAGAACGGGCCTCCCGGAATGAACCCGACCTTCATCTCGGCTACGGATCGTTTGAGCAGTTGTGCCGAGTCCGTCCCGCGGGGCAGTTCGACCCACACGAAGAGTCCCCCCTCCGGCCTGGTGAAGCGGCACTCCTCGGGGAAGTGGGCGGAGATGCCGCCCAACATCGCGGCGAGCCGCTCCTCGTATATGGGCGTTATTTTTTTTAAGTGCCCGGGCATGTGGCCGCGATTTAGAAATTCGGCGCAGATCTCCTGCGTCAGGTTCACGCCGTGGGTATCCGCGAGCTGCCTTATGTCCGACGCCTTCCTTATAATATTGGCGTCGGCGGTCATCGCCCCGACCCTGATGCCTGGCGAGATCGTCTTCGAGAAGCTGTTCACCATCACGACGTGCCCCGACCCGTCGAACGACTTTATCGGCGGGACCGGCGTCCCGCTGTACCTCAGCTCGCAGTACGGGTCGTCCTCTATGACGATCACGTCGTACACCCCGGCCAGGCGCGCTATTTCCTTCCGCCTGTCCTCGGGGATGGTGAGCCCCGTCGGGTTCTGGAAGGTCGGTATGACGTACAGTATCTTCGGGCGGTGGCGCTTCATCTTGTCCTCGAGGTCCTCGATAACGATTCCGCGGTCGTCCCCCTTCACGGGGATGCAGTCCGCCCCGAGTTTCCTGAGCCCCATCAGCGTGCCAAGGAACGTCGGGGACTCGACCAGCACTTTATCGCCCGGGTCGAGAAATGCCTCCGCCACGATCGACATGCCCTGCGTGGAGCCTGTCAGGGTTATCACGTTTTCGATGTCGGCCCTGACCCCCTTGCCCCTGACGAGGTGTTCGAGGTACGCCTCGCGGAGCGGCATCCATCCGTCCGTCATGCCGTATTGCAGCAGCCCGTCCGGGTTTCGCGACAGGGCGCTGTCGATGATGGCCCTTATCTCGTCGACCGGAAACGTCTCCTTCGCGGGGCTCCCCCCGCCGAAGGACAGAAGCTCGCGATCCGCCATCATCGCGAAGATCTCGCGGATAGCATCCCCCGACACCCCGCGCACTCTTTTTGCAAATTCGGTCATGTCCGCACCCCTCCACTGGTCTGATCTCCCGGGCGAGACCGACGCGCCAAGTCCGGGATTACAACTATTTAAAGTTAGAAGCCTAAAGGGTAAAGATTAAAACCGTCGCCGCCGCTGCAACCGCCATCGGCAAAATTCCGCGCGGCTCATTCAATTCGGATGTACTTCATCATTATACATGACAGTCCTCCCGCGCCGGTCGTTTTTGCGGGCGTGGCCCGTTCGATCCGTCATGTATTCTGATATAATTCCGCTTAACGTCACGATGCGGGGGGGCGCGGTTATGGGAGACGAAATTCGGTTGGGCAGCGACGTGCAGAACAGCGTCCCGTCGACTCAGATCTCGCTGTCGAGGGTCGGGGTGACGGGGCTGAAGAGGATCCTTCGCCTCAGGGACTCGTCCGGCAGGAACACCCTATTTTTCGCCGAGATGAAGCTGTACGCGCACTTGGACGCGAGGCAGTCCGGCGTCCACATGTCGCGATTCATCGAAAACATAGAAAACGCCGCCCTCGAAATCGCGTCGGAGCCGTCGCCCAACTTCGAGTCGCTGACGGACAGAATCGCCGTGGCGGTGGCCCGCACCCAGGGGGCGTCCAGGGCCGAGGCGCATATAAGGGCGCAGTACCCCATGACAAAGACCACCCCGGCCTCGGGCATGAAGGTCGAGAACCTCTGCACGTTCATAGGCGTATCGGTCAGCGACGGAACGAGGACGCGGAGGGCCTCCGGCGTGGAGGTGGAGGGACTCACCGTATGCCCATGCGCCAGGGAGATGGTGTCGGAGCACTCGCGCGGCGTTCTCCTCTCGGCCGGCTACAGCCCGGAACAGGCCGATGAGATCCTGTCGATCCTCCCCTTGGCCTCGCACAACCAGCGTGGGCTCGGCACGCTTCTCATAGGCTCCGGCAGCCTGATAATGGCCGAGGATCTGGTGGGCATAGTGGAGGATTCCATGAGCTCCGGCATGTATGAGCTGCTGAAGCGCCCGGACGAGCTCTACGTCGTGAGGGAGGGGCACATGCGCCCCCGCTTCGCGGAGGACGTGGTCAGGGAGATGCTGAGGGGCGTCTGCGAACGCCTCCCGGACATCAGGGACGACTCGTTCGTGCTGGCGCGGCAGGAGAACTTCGAGAGCATCCACTCGCACAACGCCTGCGCCGAACGCTGCGGCCTGCTGGGAGACATCAGGCGCGAGCTGCGCGGCGACTCGGCGGGCCCGCAAGCGCCGATGTCGTTCGAGTCCTGGCTGGACTCCGCCGCTAAAGAGGCATAGCAAGGGTTGATTAGCCCATACTATGGGTTGAAAAAAATAATATATCGGCTTGCCCAAACGGAATTTTGCCAATTGAAAACTTCGTTAGCATGTCTGTCGTGTGATTGAGCACATAAGAGTACTCGATAAGCATCCGATTTGTGCATGGGCTCGCCAAAACTTCGTCTCGCTGCTTGTTGTCGGAAAAAACTCAATGTTTATGCAACGACCTCCAATAGAGCTCCTAAAAGTGTCTGTGTGCCCTGTTCCAGGTGTTCAGGCTCTGTG
>JAISRP010000047.1 GCA_031273585.1 Synergistaceae bacterium | reverse complement strand
TGCCGCGCGCAGCATGGCATGAACGCAAACAGCCGTAAATTGTCATAAACTGGTGATATTCAAAATATATTGCCGATAATCGGAGTTATGTTGATTTAATGTCTGGAGATCGGAGTTGTGAAACGTGAAGAAGCTGAGTAGACTTTCATCGTAAAATTTAGCACTCGATAGAGGTGAGTGCTAACACGGAAATAAGCAAAAAAAATCGAGGAGGTCATATCGAAATGAAGTTGAAGCCACTTGGTGATCGCATCGTAGTTAAGGCGGCTCCGCACGAGGAGAAGACAAAGGGCGGGCTTGTGCTGCCGGATACCGTCAAGGAGAAGCCGATCGAGGGCATAGTCGTTGCCGTAGGCGCCGGCAAAATTATGGATGACGGCAAGCGCCAGCCGATGGATCTGAAGGTGGACGACCACATTATCTACAGCAAGTACTCCGGCACCGAGGTCAAGCTGGACGGCGAGGAGCTGCTCGTGCTCTCGGAGCGCGATGTTCTGGCGATTGTCGAGAAGTAGTCCCTATCGAAATCTGGATTTTGTGAATCATATTTAAGGAGGAGATTTGACAATGGCAAAGATACTGCTCTTCAAAGAGGATGCCCGCCGCGCGATGGAGCGCGGCGTCAATAAAGTGGCGGACACCGTCGGAATCACCCTTGGCCCCAAGGGCCGCAACGTAGTGCTCGAGAAGAAGTTCGGTTCGCCCACGATCACGAACGACGGCGTCACTATCGCCAAGGAGATAGAGCTCGAGGATCCGTTCGAGAACATGGGAGCGCAGCTCCTCAAGGAGGTCGCGTCCAAGACGAACGACATCGCTGGGGACGGCACGACTACAGCCACGGTCGTGGCCCGCGCCATGATCCGCGAGGGCATAAAGAACGTGGCGGCCGGCGCTAACGGGATGCAGCTCAGGCGCGGCATAGAGAAGGCGGTCGACCTCGTGGTGGACGAGCTGAAGGCTCAGGCGGTCAACGTCAAGGAGCACGAGATGATCGCCCAGGTGGCCGCGATCTCCGCCAACGACAAGGCAGTCGGCGAGCTGATCGCCCAGGCCATGGAGAAGGTCGGCGAGGACGGCGTCATCACGGTCGAGGACAGCCAGTCCGTCGGGACCGCGCTCGAGATGGTCGAGGGGCTCCAGTTCGACAAGGGCTACATCAGCCCCTACATGATCACGAACCCCGACCGCATGGAGGCGTCCCTCGACGACGCGAACGTGCTCATAGTCGAGGGCAAGATCTCCAACGTGAAGGATATGCTACCGGTCCTCGAGAAGGTAGTGCAGACCGGCAAGCCCCTCCTCATCATCGCCGAGGACGTCGAGGGCGAGGCGCTCGCCACCCTCGTGGTGAACAAGCTGCGCGGGATACTTCAGGTCGCGGCCGTCAAGGCCCCCGGCTTCGGAGACCGCCGCAAGGCCATGCTCCAGGACATCGCGACCGTAGTCGGCGCCCGCGTCATCAGCGAGGACATCGGCCTCAAACTCGAGAACGCTGACATCTCGATGCTCGGCAAGGCCAAGAGGGTCCGCGTGGGCAAGGAGGAGACCACGATCGTCGAGGGCGCGGGCGACTCCCAGGCCATCAAGGATCGCGCGGCTCAGATTCGCAAGGAGCTCGATGACTCCACCTCCGAGTACGACAAGGAGAAGCTGCAGGAGAGGCTCGCGAAGCTAGTCGGAGGCGTAGCGGTGATCCAGGTCGGCGCCGCGACCGAGACGGAGCAGAAGGAGCTGAAGCACCGCATAGAGGACGCCCTCAACGCGACCAGGGCGGCAGTCGAGGAGGGCATCGTGTCGGGCGGCGGCGTGGCTCTCGTTCAGTGCCTCGATCCCCTCGACAAGTTCATCTTAGACCTCGACGGCGACATCAAGACCGGGGCGGCCATCGTCCGCAGGGCGCTGACGGAGCCCCTGCACCTGATAGCCTCCAACGCCGGTATGCAAGGCGACGTCGTGGTCGAGAAGGTCATGACCCTTAAGAAGGGCGAGGGCCTCGACGCCGCGAAGGGCGAGTACATCGACATGGTGAAGGCCGGAATCATCGACCCTGTCAAGGTCACGAGGAGCGCCGTCCAGAACGCGGGCTCGATTGCCGCCATGATACTGACCACCGACGTCCTGGTGGCCGACAAGCCGGAGAAGAAGGATGCGATGCCTGGCATGCCCGGCGGCGGCATGGGCGGTATGGGCGGCATGGGGGACTTCGACTGATCCAAGGCCCGAGATAGTACTGACATTCGATGCGACAAATCGGAGCGGCAGGGGGTTCTCCCCTGCCGCTCTTTAGGGCTCGCCGGTAAGTAAAATCCGCAGAAACCACTCAGTATTTTCTCACATTTGAGAATTCCGGGATTTATTTTATGAAAAATTTGACAAGTAAAAAATTGCGGGGCATAATGTTTCCGAAGACATGGAGAACATGTACGACAGACACCACCCCACAAGCACCACCCCGCACAAAAAATGCGCTCTACCCCGGAGCGCATTTTTTGTGCCCTTTTATCCGCGATTGAATCGGCGTCCCCCAAGCGTGGGTCGGCTCAGTCGTTCCGCGATCTTTGCGGTCTTTCCGAGCTCGCATTTTTTCAAAATTTATGTCATACTCATCGGACGCTGATATAGCCGATTGAATCTGCCGCGTGGGATTTTGCCGATGGCGGTTGTGGCGACAGCAAAGGTTTTCAATCTTCACCCTTTAGGCTTCTACTGTTAAATTGCTATATACGCGGGGGAGGTGCGGAATTTCCGCCTGACATGAAAGACCAAGAGAAGAGCGGGGGCATCGTCATACTTGACTTCGGCTCTCAGTACACCCAGCTCATAGCCCGCAGAGTGCGCGAATTTGAGGTTTACAGCGAGATCCTGCCGTGGAACTCTCCGATGGAGCGTGTGTTCGAGTCGCGCCCCAGGGGGATAATCCTGTCCGGCGGACCGAGAAGCACAGTCGGCCCGGACGCGCCCGGCATAGATCCCTCCATGCTGGATGGCAGAGTGCCAGTGCTCGGAATTTGCTACGGGATGCAGCTCATTGCCCATACGCTTGGAGGAAGGGTCGAACGCGGAAAACTCGGGGAGTACGGCAGGACGAGGGTGACGTTCGATCCGCCCGACGCCTCGGCCATGATAAAGGGGCTACCGGGATCGATCGACGTCTGGATGAGTCACTGGGACGAGGTCGTCTCGCTTCCCGCCGGCGCGTCGAGATTTGCCTCCAGCGAATCCGGCGCGTGTGCCGCGTTCTCGATGGCGGACGGCAGGGTGCAGGGGCTTCAGTTTCACCCCGAGGTCCAGTCCACCGAGCACGGGTGCGAGATGTTGTCCGGCTTCGTCTTCGATATATGCGGGGCAACCGCCAACTGGAGGCTGGGCGACTGGGTCGGGCGCGCCATGAGGGGCATATCGGACGCGGTGGGCGCCGGGGACAGGGTCGTGTGCGGGCTCTCGGGCGGCGTTGACTCCACCGTGGCGGCGGTCCTGGTATCGAAGGTCCTGGGCGACAGGCTCGAGTGCATCTTCGTGGATCACGGGTTCATGCGCAAGGACGAGCCAGCGCAGGTGCTCGATATGTACGGCCGCCTGAACCTTAGAGTGCGGCACGTCGAGGCGTCCGGGAGGTTTCTGGAGGCTCTGTCCGGCGTCACGAACCCGGAGCGGAAGAGAAAGATCATAGGCGAACAGTTTATAAGGGTGTTCGAGGATGAGGCCCGCGGCCTGGCGGACGCGAAGTGGCTGCTTCAGGGGACGATATACCCGGACGTCATAGAGAGCGGCAGCGCCGGGGGGGACGTGATAAAGAGCCACCACAACGTCGGCGGGCTGCCGGAGAAAATGAACATGAAGCTGCTGGAGCCCCTCCGGGAGCTCTTCAAGGACGAGGTCCGGCGCATCGGGCCCATGCTGAACATACCGGAGCACTTCCTCAAGCGGCACCCCTTCCCCGGACCGGGGCTGGCGGTCCGCTGTATCGGCCCGCTCGAGAGGGAGCGGCTCGATACACTGCGCGAGGCCGACGCGATCTTCGTCTCCGAGATAAGATCGGCCGGCCTCTACGACTCGATATGGCAGGCGTTCTGCGTGCTGCTGCCCGTGAGGAGCGTGGGCGTGGCAGGCGACGTGCGGACTTATGGAGAGACGGTGGCGCTCCGCGCCGTGTCGTCGCTCGACGCGATGACGGCCGAGTCCGTGCGCCTGCCGTGGGAGGTCATAGACCGGACGGCCCGGAGGATCTGCGGAGAGGTGCCCGGCGTCGGCCGGGTGGTGATGGACGTCACGGGGAAACCGCCATCTACCATAGAGTGGGAGTGATAATATGACTGCTAGAAGGACGAAATCGTCCCGCGACAAGGACCTGCTCAGGCTGCTGGAGAACGTCAGCAGGGGCGATATCCCGACCAACGAGGCCCTGGAGAAGCTATCGGGCCTCATGTCGGCGCCGGCAGACCGGCCCGCCGAGATAGGGGATGTCCGGCTGGACATGGCGAGGGAGGCGAGGAAGGGCGTCGGGGAGGTCGTGTACTGCCCCGGGAAGTCGGACGAGCAGATGACCTTCATAGTCAGCAGCGTTCGCGCTCGCGGCGTGAACATGGCGTTCAGCAGGATGAGCCCCGAACAGGCTGCACTCGTGCCGGACGGGACCCCTCCGCTCGTCTATGACCCAGTGTCCCGCCTGGGGATCATAAAGGCGAGGGAAGCGGAGCCGGGCGGCCTGATTGCCGTCCTCTCCGCCGGCAGCAGCGACGTCCCGATCGCCGAGGAAGCGGCCCTGGTGGCAGAGCTTCACGGCGCGTCCGTCAAGAGGTTCTACGACGTGGGCGTGGCCGGTCTGCACCGCCTGCTGGGCATACTGGACGAGATAGAGGACGCGGGAGTCGTCATAGTGGCGGCTGGCATGGACGGCGCTCTGCCGAGCGTCGTATCCGGCCTCGTCCGTGCCCTCGTAATCGGGCTTCCGACGTCAGTCGGATACGGAGTAGCCGCCGGCGGGACAGTGGCCCTGTCCACCATGCTGGCGTCCTGCTCGCCGGGGCTCGTGGTGGTGAACGTGGACAACGGCGTGGGCGCGGGGCTGGCCGCGGTCATAGCGGCAAGACGATAGACGAAGGGGGCTCCGGAATTTTCATGGGGCCCCTCGGAAGGAGAGTCGTATCTTGGTCAGGAGGATAGAGAACGTCGCCTTAATAGGGCTCGGCGCCATCGGGTGCGCATACTTGGGCAAGATAGCCGAGACGGTCCCGATGGAGCGCATCAGGGTCATAGCGTCGGGGGAGCGCGCGGAGCGGTACAGAAAGAACGGGGTCGCGGTGAACGGCCGCAGGTTCATGTTTCCGATTCTGGATCCGGGGGAGAGCGTGCCGCCTGCGGACCTGCTCATCTTCGCGGTCAAGTACAGCCAGCTCGAACAGGCCATCCGCGACGCCAAGAGGCAGGTCGGGCCGGATACCGTGGTCTTATCTCTGCTGAACGGGGTCACGAGCGAGAGGGTGATAGGCGAGGCTTACGGGGCGGACAGGGTTCTGTACAGCCTGGCGATGGGGACAGACCCGGTTCGGAACGGCGACAGCACAACCTACTCGACTCTCGGCTTTATACCGTTCGGCGAGCCCAGGAACATCCCCGGGGCTTACTCCCTGGAGGTCGAGCGGGTCGAGGAGTTCCTCGGGCGGGTCGGGATCGGATACGAGATACCGGAGGACATGACGAGGGTCCTCTGGAAAAAATTCATGATGAACGTAGGGGTGAACCAGGTCACTGCGGTACTGAGGTGCGGCTATGGAGCGGTGCAGGAGAGCGCGTCGGTGCAGAGGCTCGTCCGGGCTGCCATGATGGAGGTCGTGGCAGTGGCGGAGAGGGAGAACGTCAACCTGCCGGCGGAGGATATAGAGGACGGCATGAGGATCCTGCGCACCCTCTCCCCCCGCGGCAAGACGTCGACGCTCCAGGACGTGGAGGCGCGCCGGCCGACGGAGGTTGACATCTTCGGGGGCGCCGTAGTAGAGCTTGGCAGAAAACACGGCGTGCCGGTCCCGGTGAACGAGATGCTGTTTGGGATCATAAAGGCGACCGAGGAAGCCTACGGATACTCCATCTACTCCTGACGGGACGCCGGGATGTACTGGAACTTCGGCGGATTGCTCAGGGGGCCGCGCGACGCGCGCTTCTCCCGTGCGGACGGCGGGCTGGTGGTGGAGATAGGGTTTGGCAACGGCGAGTACCTGGCGCACCTGGCCGGCGCAAATCCCGATTCGACCGCGGTCGGCATAGAGGTATCGCAGTGGTGCATCGCGAAGGCCGCCCGCAGGGCGCTCGCCATGGGACGCCTGAACGTGCGCCTGCTCCACGGGGACGCGAGATATCTGCTGCGCGCCGCGTTCGAGCCGGAGTGCGTCCGGGCGATATACATGAACTTCCCGTGCCCCTGGCCAAAGAAAAGACACGCCGGGCGCAGGGTCGCCACCCCTGACTTCGCGCGGCTGATCTCGTCCCGCCTCTTTCCCGGCGGGACGTTTACGCTCGCCACCGACGTCGGCTGGTATGCGGAGGAGACGAGGGAGATATTTGCGGGCTGCGCCGGGTTCGAGGCGGAAACTGCCGAGGGCGTCGCCGGCTTGGGCTGCGGGACTAAGTATGAGCGCAAGTGGAGCTCGATGGGAAGGGACACTCACATGGTCGTTGCAAAAAA
>JAISRP010000019.1 GCA_031273585.1 Synergistaceae bacterium | reverse complement strand
ACGTCCTCCATCGAAAATTCGGAGAGGATGAGCCGTCTCCTGAAGGCGCGCAGGATACCGCACAACGTGCTGAACGCAAAGGTGCACGACAGGGAGGCGGCGATAGTGGCCCAGGCCGGAAGGCTGGGCGCCGTCACGGTCGCCACTAACATGGCGGGCCGGGGGACGGACATAGTGCTCGGCGGGAACGCAGACTTCATGGCCCGGGAGGAGTCGCAGAAGAGGGGCCTGAAGCCCGAGTCCGAGGAGTACGCGCCTCTGCTCGCCGACTTCAGGGCGAAGTGCGCCGAGGAGCACCGGAGCGTCGTCGAGCTCGGCGGCCTGCGGATAATCGGCGTCGAGAGGCACGAGTCCAGGCGGATAGACAATCAGCTCAGGGGACGCTCCGGCCGTCAGGGGGACCCGGGCTGCAGCCGGTTCTACGTCGCGCTCGACGACGACCTGCTGCGGCTCTTCGGAGGGGAGAGGGTCCAGGGCATAATGACGAAGCTCGGGATGGAGGAGGGGGAGTCCATAGAGCACTCCCTACTCAGCCGGACGATAGAGGGTGCGCAGAAGAAGGTCGAGGCGATGCACTTCGACATCAGAAAACAGCTGCTCTCGTACGACAACGTCATGAACCAGCAGCGCGAGGCTGTGTACCGCGAGCGGGAGGGCATACTCAAGGACGCGGACATCGCCGGGCGCACGTGGGGCATAATCGAGGACGCGGTCTCCTCGGTGATCGAATCCGGCGCCGTCTCCGAGGAGCCCGACTTCGCGGCCGTCTCGCTCAAGATGAAGTCTCTCTTCGGCGCCGGCATCGAGAGGCATCTGACCGGGGTCGACACGGTGGAGGACCTGACCGTGGCCGGGGAAAAAATCCGCGCCGAGCTCAGGGAGAGGTTTGACGGAAAGGTCTCCGAGATAGGGGGCGGGACCGCCGAGCGCCTGTTCAGGTACGTCCTGCTTCAGGTGCTCGACAAGAGCTGGAGGGAGCATCTTCTGGGCATGGATGAGCTGAGGCGCGGCATAGGTCTCCGTGCCATAGGGCAGAAGGACCCGCTCCTCGAATATCAGTTCGAGTCGTACAACCTCTTCCAGGAGATGCTGCAGGGCGTGAGGGAGAAGGTGGCGGAGTACGCGTTCCGCGTGACTGTCGTGACCGACGATCGCGGCATCCGCCCGAGGGCGCCGTTGCGAGAGGGACGGGACGCGCTCATCCCGTCCAGATACGAGCCATCGGACGAGGGTGAGGCGGCATCCGGCGAGGGGAGGAGAAAACCGGTTAAAAAAGGCCCGAAGGTCGGGAGGAACGACCCCTGTCCCTGCGGCAGCGGGAAAAAATACAAACACTGCCACGGAAGAACGGCAGGGGTTGCTGCTGCGGCCTCTCAAGCGCGGGATGGCGGATTCCCGCCGCGGGCTGCGGCGGGGGAGTGAGGGCCGCCCTTGTAATCATTTTTATTTAGCGGAGGTGCGTCATGAGACGTGGAAATTTCATGCTCGTCATTCTGGCTTCGCTGCTCCTCGCGTCACAACTGTCCGGGTGTGCCGCCGGTTACGACGGGACCTGGAACGTCGCGGAGGAAATACTCCGCCTGAGGAGGGAGGTCCCGTCCCTTGGCGCGTTCAAGGGCGTGAGCGGGCTCGTGTGGCTCAGCTCCTACGACTATCTCCTGAGGCCGGATGGGACTATGCAGAAGACCCGCAGGTATCTCGTGATGCTCTCGGATGAGGGGGACGCGGAGGGCGCGGATTCGATGGTGCTGCCGCACCCATCTGGGCGTGGTGCGACGCTCGGGATTCTGGAGGCCGCTTGGTACGACCCAGAGACCGGCGAGAGGGGGGGGGATCTGCCCTCCGTCGTCCTCGGCGGCGACGGCGTCAGCGCGACCGAGGTGCGCTTCCCGCCCGAGGCTCGGGGCAGGATCGCCGCGATAGAGACGGCGGAGGAGATCCCCCGCAGGTTTTTTCTTGACGACGTGCTTCCGATGGCAGGGGACCTGCCGGTCTGGGAGCAGACGGTCAGGGTCGAGCTGCCGGAGGGAATGAGCCTCTACTGGGAGGGCGCCGGAATAAGGGAACCCCTGCGGCACAAGGAGGGCGGCGTCGAGAGGGTAGTGTGGACGGTGATGAATCAGCCCGTCTGGCGGAGTACCGGGGTCCTGCAGGAAATACGCCCAACCCTGATCTTCAGCCTTCAGAGGGGGATCATGAACGGACTCAAGGCCCTGTCGGCGCCTGGCGGCTCCTTCAGAATCCCGCCCGTCCCGGCTTCGGTCGCCTCAGGCAGATCGAACCTGACGAAGGTCGGGGCGAACCTCGCCGAATACCTGTCGGCAAGGCGGCTCGTCCTCGGGGGTTACGAGCCCGTGGAGGTCAGGGACGGCTCGAATATCCCGCCGGACGGGCCCTGGACAACGGGGGAGAGGGCGCTGATCGCGGAGAAGTGGCTGCAGTCGCTGGGCTGGGATGCGAGGGCGTACTGGTCCCAGAAGCTGCCGGTCGGCCCGGATGGGCCATCCTCCTCGTCCCTGTGGGAGCAGCCAGTGCTTCGCATATTGCAAGACGGCGGAAGGGAGAGCTTCTTCTGTCCCGGGGGTACGCCTGACTTCGGGAAGCTGCAGCCGTCCCTCTACGGGTCCGTCGTCTACAGGGTGGATGGCGCGGATCTCGAGCGCCCCGTGCTCCCCTGGGGCTCCGCCTCCGATCACACGCTGACTCAGATGTGGCGGCTCGGCCTGGACGACATGGGCATAGCTACCGGGACGCTCGACCTCACAGTCACAGGGGCGTGGGTGGGCGTTATGCTTGGCGGGGCGGACGCCGGCGCGGATGGCATGGCCGAAGCGATCGCGGGTAACATGGAGTTCGGCGTGCCTGGGCTTTCCATGACGCCGTCTTCCTTCAGGAGGGCCGGGTCGGGATACAGGTTCAGCTTTGACGTTAGGGCGCAGCTCGGGATAGTGTCCGGGAACGATATGCTCATGCGACTGCCGGGGGGCAGGCCGAGGGGGTTTGACGGCATCCCGGAGGGGTCGGGCGCGTTCTCGTTCGAGTTCCCCTTCGTCTTCGAGCAGTCCGCGGTGATCTCGACGCCGCCGGGCTACAGGGCGCTGATGCTGCCCTCCGACGTTCAAAATGGAGACTCGAAGGCCATGCTTACGGAGTCTATAGTACACTGGACGAAGAGCAGGCGAGTGGAGGCGTCCGCAGTCTGGACGGTCAGGTCCGCATCCGTGGAGGAGAGCGCATCCGGCAGGGTTCGAGGCCAGCTCGACTTGGCGGTGAAATGGCCGGAGACGACGATACCGCTTCGCAAATAGCCGGAGCAGGACCGTGGGCGCCGCCCACGCCCACCGGGGGACCAGTCCCCCGGACCCCCATCTGTTTTTTTGTTTTCAG
>JAISRP010000259.1 GCA_031273585.1 Synergistaceae bacterium | reverse complement strand
GAACCGCGGTCGATCCGGCGAAGTCGTGAAATCCCATTTTGGAGAGCCAGCCGCCGCCCCATATCCAGTGCCCGGAGATCGGGTATATCAGTGCGCTTATCACCACGCTGTAGATGCAGTACGACGAAAATTTCGTGCGCTCCGCCATCGCGCCGGAGACTATGGTCGCGGCCGTGGCGCAGAAGACGGTCTGGAAAATTAAAAACACGTACGTTGGGAACGACGAGTCGTAGTTACCCCTCACGAAGAGGTCGGGCGTCCCTATCACCCCAGCCAAATCCGCCCCGAACATTATGCCGAAGCCTATTATCCAGAATGCCACCGAGCCCAGACAAAAATCCATGAGGTTCTTCATTATTATATTGCCGGCGTTCTTGGCCCTGGTGAAGCCGGTCTCCACCATCGCGAATCCGGCCTGCATGAAGAAGACCAGTATCGCCCCCAATAGTACCCATATCGTGTCGACAGATGAAAACATCACTCATACCTCCCGTTCGCTGATCGAAATTTAGCCCTCCGCGCCTGAATTTCTCGTCCCATTCCATCCCCCCCTGCGCGACCCAAAATTTCCATTGACGAATAGCTGGAAAAAATACAATCGTTCAATGCAGGGCATTTTACTCCGGAAAATTTTTTAGTCAAGTATTTCGCAAAATTTTCTGCTTATTTTTCTTGGCGAAGTGCATATATATTTGATCGAATCTCTATATGCATTTTTAAGAGAGAGCTAAGCTGATAAATATAAAAAGAACTCTCGTAAATTTCGTCCTCGTATACTGCATAGCTTATTTTTTTGCTTGCGCCCTTCTGTCGTCCGTGATAGAATGCGCAAATCATTTTTTTTGAAATTTTCAGTCACACACAATTTTTATTGTGCTGGATTGCTGATACGTTATTGACAAAAAAATAAAGAAAGAAGTAGATAATGATGCGGAAAATTATGCAAAATTCGCTGAATAAGATCGGTTTGTACGACCCCAAGTTCGAGCACGACGCCTGCGGGATAGGAATGCTGGTGAACATTGAGGGAAACAGATCTCACTCGCTCGTCAGGGATGCCCTCCGGGTCCTCATCAACCTCAGCCACAGGGCGGGCGTTGGGGCCGAGCCGGACACGGGGGACGGCGCCGGCATACTGATGCAGATACCTCACGTCTTCCTGAAACGGGTCTGCGCCGACGTCGGAATCGACCTCCCAGACGAGGGGGAGTACGGGGTCGCCATGATATTTGCATCCCCGGACAGGGCTCGCAGGGATAAGAGCCTCGGGATCTTCGAGTCCATAGTGAGGGGTGAGGGGATGGAGCAGATCGGTGTGCGCCCCGTGCCGACTTATCCGGCCGCGGTCGGGCGTCTTGCCCGCGACGTCTGCCCCGCCATAATTCAGGTGTTCATACGCAGGCCGCCCGGCATGAGCCGCGAGGACTTCGACCGCAAGCTGTACGTCATCTCGAAGCTGGCACTGGCCCAGATAAGGAACGTGAAGTACATGGGCTCCGACCCCTACTTCTACATGGCGAGCATCTCGTCCCGCACCGTGGTCTACAAGGGTATGCTCATACCGGGGCAGATGGACGCCTTCTACCTCGACCTGAGGGACGAGGACGTCGAGTCGGCTATTGCCCTCGTCCACTCCCGGTACTCCACGAACACGTTTCCGAGCTGGGAGAGGGCCCACCCGATAACTCACATAATTCACAACGGGGAGATCAACACCATTCGCGGCAACGTGAACTGGATCAAGGCCCGCGAGTCCATACTGGAATCGGAGAAGTACGGGTCGGACTACTCTAAGATACTGCCGCTGATAAACGAGGACGGCAGCGACTCGGCCATGCTGGACGACTTCCTGCAGTTCATGCTGAACGCCGGCTTCAGCTTTCCTCATGCCCTCATGATGGCGATTCCGGAGCCGTGGGAGAAGGACGCGGACATGGACCCCGACAGGCGGGCGTTTTACGAGTACGCGAGCTGCCTCATGGAGCCGTGGGACGGGCCGGCCGCGATCGCCTTCACGGACGGCGTCGTCGCTGGGGCTCGTCTGGACCGGAACGGTCTGCGCCCCTCCCGGTACTGCGTCACGAAAAACGGCGTCCTGATACTGTCGAGCGAGGTCGGAGTCCTGCCCATACCGGATGAGGACATAATAAGGAAGGATCGCCTCCGCCCCGGCAGGATGCTCTTAATCGACACGATGGAGGGCAGGATAATCGAGGACGACGAGATAAAGTCAAGGGTAGCGGCGGAGGCGCCGTACAGGAAGTGGGTCGAGAAGAACATATTGGAGCTCGACAAACTCCCGTCCCACCCGGGAACCGGCCATCGCTGGCTCGACATAATGCAGAGCAAGCGGTCGGCCAACTCCTCGGCCCCTTACGAGCGCGCGCTCCTCAAGGACTTCATCGGGCTCGAATCCCTGTTCGTCTCGACGGAGAACGCCGGTTCGGAGCCATGCGCCCTGCTCGAGGCCGAGAAGATCTTCGGCTACACGTGGGAGGACCTCCGCCTGACCCTGAAGCCGATGGCGGAAACCGGCGAGGAGCCCATCGCATCCATGGGCACGGACGTGCCGCTCGCCGTGCTGTCCGAGAGGCCGCAGCTCTTGTATAACTACTTCAAGCAGATGTTCGCTCAGGTGACCAACCCTCCCCTCGACGCCCTGAGGGAGGCCAACGTGACATCATCCAGCGTCCAGTTCGGCAGCGAGGGCAACATGCTGAAGCCGGGCCCCGGCAACTGCCGCATGATCCGGCACAGGACCCCGATACTCTCTGACGGCGAGCTGCTCAAGCTGCGCAACATCGGCGAGAAGGGCTTCCGCTGCGTCACGCTCCCCATGCTCTTCAACAACAGGCTTCAGGGCGGGCTCAGGAAGGCGCTGGATAACCTGTACTTCGCGGCGGACATCGCCGTCGAGGAGGGTTACAACCTGATAATCCTGTCGGACCGCGGCGCTGACGAGAACAAAATTCCAATCCCTGCGCTGCTGGCCGGCGCGGGGCTGCACCACCACCTCATACGCAAGAAGACCAGGCCCCGCGTCAGCATCGTGCTCGAGAGCGGCGAGCCCCGCGAGGTACACCACTTCGCGGCTCTCATAGGCTACGGGGCGGACGCGATCAACCCATACCTGTCCTACAGGATCATCCGCGACATGGCGTCCGGAGGGGCGATAAAGTGCGGCGAGGAGGCCGCGCTCGAAAACTACATGAACGGGCTCACGAAGGGAATAGTCAAGGTTATATCCAAGATGGGCATATCGACGGTCCGCAGCTATCAGGGGGCTCAGATATTCGAGGCCCTTGGGGTGAGCGAGCAGGTCGTGAACGAATATTTCACGGGGACGACGACCCGAATCGGCGGCGTTACACTGAAGGAGATAGAGTGGGAGAGCAGGGCGCGCCACGAGAGCGCCTTCAACTCCATAAAGATTGGCAGCCCGCTCGACCCGGGGGGCGACTTCAAGTGGAGGCGCGACGGCGAGTACCATCTATTCAACCCCGAGAACATCTACTACCTTCAGCAGGCGTGCCGCAACGGCGACTACGAGATGTTCAAAAAATTTACGGCCAACGTGGCGAGCAGGTCGAACGTGCTGAAGAACATCCGCAGTATGCTCAACATAGTGACCAGGGGCAAGCCCATCCCCATAGACTCCGTGGAGCCGGTGGAGAACATAGTCCGCCGCTTCAAATCCGGCGCCATGTCCTACGGCTCGATCAGCCCGGAGGCTCACGAGTGCATAGCGATAGCCATGAACCGGCTGCACGGCAAGAGCAACAGCGGCGAGGGCGGGGAGATAACGGAGCGGTGGGCGCCGCGCGAGGACGGGGAGAGCTCGTCGAGCGCGATAAAGCAGGTGGCCTCCGCCCGCTTCGGCGTGACCATTGCTTACCTCAACAACGCGGTCGAGCTGCAGATAAAGATGGCGCAGGGGGCCAAGCCCGGCGAGGGCGGACATCTCCCCGGGACGAAGGTGTACCCGTGGATCGCCCGGGCCAGAAACTCGACGCCCGGCGTGGACCTCATATCGCCGCCCCCCCACCACGACATATATTCAATAGAAGACTTGGCGCAGCTCATTCACGACCTCAAGAACGCGAACAGGCACGCCCGCATCAGCGTCAAGCTAGTGTCCGAGGCCGGGGTCGGCACGATCTCCGTCGGCGTGGCAAAGGGGCTGGCGGACGTCATCCTGATCAGCGGCTACGACGGGGGCACGGGCGCCGCCCCCAGGAGCAGCATAAGGCACACGGGACTGCCGTGGGAGCTGGGCATCGCCGAGGCGCATCAGACCCTGCTGCTCAATAACTTCCGCAGCCGGGTCACCCTCGAGACGGACGGCAAGCTGCTGACGGGGCGGGACATCGTAATAGCGGCCCTCCTGGGCGCCGAGGAGTTCGGGTTCGCCACGTCCGTCTTAGTCGCGCTGGGCTGCGACATGATGCGGGTCTGCAACCTCGACACCTGCCCTGTGGGAATAACGACGCAGAACCCGAGCCTCAGAAAAAAATTCAGCGGCAAGCCCGAGCACGTCGAGAACTTCATGCGCTTCATGGCGCAGGAGGTGAGGGAGTGGATGGCAATGGTCGGCGCGCACACATTCAACGAGCTCATCGGGCACGTCGAGCTGCTGCGCGTCAAGTACAAGATAAACAGCGAGAAGGCCCGCACCGTCGACCTCTCAGGGCTGCTCTCACAGCCGTCGTCCATAGAGAGGAAGGAGGACCGCTACTTCCACTTCCCGCAGGAGCACATGCTTCAGAGGTCGCTCGACAGGAACACCCTCATCCCCCTCTGCCTCCCGGGGCTCGAGCACTCCGAGCGGATAACATCGCGGCTCGCAATAGACAACACGAACCGCACGGTCGGGGCGATGCTCTCCAGCGAGATAACGCGGAGGTTCGGCATAAACGGGCTCCCCGACGACACGATACGCCTCGTCTTCGACGGATCGGCGGGCCAGAGCTTCGGCGCGTTCCTGGCGCGCGGCGTGACCCTAGAACTCCACGGCGAGGCCAACGACCACGTCGGCAAGGGGCTCTCCGGCGGGAGGATCGTGATAATGCCGCCGGAGGGCTCGAAGACGGCCGACGACGCCAGGAACGTGATCATCGGCAACGTGGCCCTCTACGGCGCAACGTCCGGGGAGATCTTCATAAGGGGCGTGGCGGGCGAACGCTTCTGCGTCCGTAACAGCGGGGCCACGGCCGTCGTGGAGGGAGTCGGAGACCACGGCTGCGAGTACATGACGAGGGGCGTCGCCGTGATCCTGGGCCCCACGGGCAGGAACTTCGGCGCCGGGATGTCCGGCGGCATAGCTTACGTCTACGACCCGGACGGACGCCTGCCCGGCAGGTCGAACCCAGGGCTGATCGGCCTCGCCGAGCCAAACTCCGAGGACGCCGATCTCCTGCGCGAATTGATCTCGCGCCACAGGTCGTACACCGGCAGCACGATAGCCGCCTCCATACTGGACGACTTCGGAACCAGCCTGAAGTCATTCGTCAAGGTGCTTCCGCACGCCTACAGCAAGGTGCTGGAGGCGATGCGCAAGGCCAGGGAGGACGGCGTGCCTGAGGATGACATCCCGATGGTGGTCTTCGGCGCCGTCACGGCAGGAAGGGCGGAGGAGAGAAAAAGCTGACCTGCAGCCAGTGCAGGGAGAGGACCGTGGGCTCCGCCCACACCCGCCA
>JAISRP010000196.1 GCA_031273585.1 Synergistaceae bacterium | reverse complement strand
CCCCGGGGGGGCGCGTCCCCCCCCGCCACCCACCATTTGTTTTTTGGACACCCCCCTCCCCACAAAAAAAAACACCGGGGGGGGGGGGGGGGGGCGGCCCCCCCCCCCGGGCGCGGGCGGAGCCCGCGGTCCTGAGCCTGCGGATGTCTGGGGTCATCTTTAAAATTTAAAATTTTCGCGGGTTTTGCGGCGGCTGTCTTTCCGTTGAGTTATCGGAAAACAATCTTACATCGGAAGACGACGCGGCCAAGGAGGCCATGATAGCATTGCCGGATGGACGTTTTACCGTTTTAAGATAGAGGGCGATCGGATTTTCAATCATTGCCCGCTGGGGCCCTGACGATAAATCAGAAATTTTCTGGGCTCGTTAGTTAAAGAGTTTAGCATAGAGTGATTGAGTTAATATTAAAATTAACTTGAATTTTATCTCAAAATGTGTTAGTATGTAAGTACAGTTGATTCAAACTTGGGAGTGATTGTTTTGGCGGATACTTTAAGCGCAATACGGGAGCAAGTCAGTCAGTACAGGGGTTCCCGGGTTTTCTACCGCGCTGCGAACGGTCGCAGGAAGGCGGAAGCTCGTCAGGGTATTATAATGGAAGCTTATCCAAGCCTCTTCACTCTTTTCGTAGAGTCCCAGAACAGCACGGTTTCCTTCAGCTATGCGGACCTTCTGACAAAGGAAGTGGAATTGAAACTCCTGCCAGGCTTGCCCGGAGACGAGAAACCGCGGTAACGCGTCTGACGCATAGCCCGCGCAGGCCGGCTGTGCATACTCATTTCCGCCATGCTCTTTCTTGAGATGTGTTCAATGAAGATAAACCTCACGCTTCGCGTCATGGGGAAGAGAAGCGACGGTTATCACGATATCTGCTCGCTCTACTGGAGAATCCTGTCCCCTGAAAACCTTGGGATCTCATACGGAACCGGCGCTGACAGAGTTTCAGTGTCTGGCGCTGAAATAGCCGGCGAGAATATTCTCCTCCGGGCGTGCCGTCTTTTGAGGAAAATCCGCGGCGGCGATGCGCTTCCTCCGCTCGACCTGAGCCTGGTCAAGCGCGTGCCGCCCGGAAGCGGAGTCGGGGCCGGCAGCGGCAACGCTGCCGCCCTTCTTAAATGGTTCGGGCGCCTCGGCGGCGAGCGCCCCTCGCCCTCAGACGCCGTGACGCTCGGCGCGGACGTCGCCTTCCTCGCGAGCGATCTCGACCTGGCTCTAGCCGGCGGCGTCGGCGGACGCCTGGAGGAGGTCCCCGGCGATCTGGATCCACACGTCGTTCTTTTTTTCCCGGAATGGAGCAGCGGCACGAGGGAGGCCTACGAGGCCCTGGACGGTATCGTCGGGAGGAAAGTCCTCCGCGAGGAGGAGTCTCGCTCCGAGTCGCTGGACATCCTGAGCGGGATCCTCCAGGGCAGGAGGGTGGGGATGCTCCCCAACGACTTTATCCAATGTTTTAAAAAATATGAATCATGCTACAATAGTCTCTACGACATGATCGAAATGTCGGGAGCCCTTGCATGGGGCTTGTGCGGAAGCGGTTCCGCGTGTTTTGCCCTTTATGAGAGGAGCGAGGCGGCAAGGGGCGTTGCCGGGCTCGGCGGCGCGTCGCGCTTTAAATGGCTCAGGAGCATGATGTTTTTATAGGAGCCCTTCACACACCTTCGGATGGAGTGATTTGATGAGAGGCAAGCGAACAGAGCGCCTGATCCGCATAGCGTCGAGGATGTTGTTGCGTCCATCGCGGCAGATTTCACTCACAGACACTGCTTCCGGTTTTGGCGTGTCCAAGACGCTGATAAGCGACGACGTCGAGATAATATCATGCGCGCTGTCGAGCGAGGGCGTAGGTAGCATCGCAACCGACAGGGGGCGCACCGGAGGGGCCTACTTCATCCCCTCCCCATCCGAAGAGCAGAGGGCGTCCAAACTTCACGAACTCTCGGCACTGCTCTCCGTGCCGGAGAGGCTTCTCCCCGGGGAGCTGGTCTACTACACCGATATACTGTTCGAGCCGAACTGGGCCTCGTTCCTGGGGTTCACGATGGCCTCCATATTCGCCGACAAGGGGCCGACCGTGGTGATGACGTCGGAGGTGAAGGGCATTCCAGTCGGTTTTTTCACGGCCTATGCGCTCGGGGCCCCGCTCGCCGTCTGCCGGTTCCGCAACCGACCGAGCGACGGCCCGGCAGTCGGCGTGCACTTCCCCACCGGCAACGGGGACGTCCGGACGATGTACCTCGGGACGAGGCTGCTCGACAGGACGAGCCGCGTGCTGATAGTGGACGACTTCATGAGGGGCGGGAGCACCGCGTACGGGATGCTCCTCATGGCAAGGGAGTTTGGAGCCGACGTCGTTGGAGTCGGAATTTTCATATCCTCGGTCGAGCCCAAGAAAAAAGCCCTGACCGACTACCGCCCGCTTCTCGAGCTCTCCGTCAATCAGGGCGTCCCCCACCTCTCAGTGCCGGGAGAGTAAGCCGGGCATTCCCAGCCGAACACCCCCGCCGCGGTAAATCCGCGGAGCAAGACCAAAACCTTGGGGCGCCGCCCCAAAACCCGCCACGGGGCCGTGGCGCCAGGCCCACCAAATTAATTTTTTTTTTTTTGCCCCCCCGGCCGCCAAAAAAAAAAAAACTTTTGGGGGGGGGGGGGGCCGCGCCCCCCCCCCGGGTGTGGGCGGAGCCCACGGTCTTATTGTCGGACCTGGCGGCTTCCCGGTTTGACGATGGGATGGCCCTCGCGGCAGATTGGGCACTCCGACTCCTCCCACGACGCGACCTCGAGGGTCATCAGGGCGTGGAACGGCGCTCCGAAGCTGACGCTCCCGCCTGAGCGGTCGACCACGGCTCCGACTCCCGCGATCTCGGCGCCGCGTTCCAGAAGAAGGTCGATTACCTCGCGCACCGAGCCCCCGGTGGTCACGACGTCCTCGACTATGAGCGCCCTCTCGCCCGGCGATACCGTAAACCCCCTGCGAAGCGCCATCCTGCCGTCCTCGCGCTCCGCGAATATGTTACGGACGCCCAGGGCGCGCGCGACCTCGTAGGCCATTATTATCCCCCCGAGCGCTGGCCCCGCGACCAGGTCCACGTCGCTGAACCGCTCCGACAGGTCGGAGCACAGCTCCGCGCTCTCGACCGGGTGCTCGAACAGCTTGGCGCACTGCATGTATCTGTCGCTGTGCCTCCCCGACGTCAGCCTGAAATGTCCAGTCTGCAGGACGCCCAGCCTCTCCAGGATCATAGACGTCTTCTCCTGCGTAGATACCATGTACTCCCACACCTCCAAACGGTTCAACAAGCATTTGTGCGGCAAGTATAGCATAATGGGGGTTGAAAATTATAATACGTCGGACTTCCTGTTTTCAAAAACTTCGCGCCGCGCGTCTGCCTCGTCGGTCCTGAGGGAACCGACCAGGGCCCCGGGGTCGGAGATCCCCTCTCCTTCGAGGTATCGCCTGAAGTCGTCTATGATCCTCGGGCCGGACATCGGGTCCGTTATGTTAGCCGTTCCGATCATGACGGCGCAGGCGCCCGCAATCATGAACTGGACGGCGTCGTCGGCGGTCGTAATTCCGCCCATGCCAACGACCGGAATGCTGACGGCTCGGGCCGCCTGCCAGACCATGCGGAGCGCCACCGGCTTTATCGCAGGGCCCGAGAGCCCGCCGGTCACGTTCGCCAGCACCGGCCTTCGCGTCCCGGTGTCTATCGCCATCCCGATGATCGTGTTTATGAGGCTCACGGCGTCGGCGCCGGCATCCTCAGCCGCAGTTGCCGCCTCCGCTATGTCCGAGACGTTCGGGGTGAGCTTTACCATGAGGGGGAGCCCTGTGCAGGCCCTGACCAATCTCGTTATGCCGTACACCCGCTCCGGGGACGTCCCGAACGACACGCCCCCCTGCCTCACGTTCGGGCAGGAGATGTTGAGCTCGATCATCGCGACCGGCGAGTCCGAGAGCCTGCGTACCGCCTCCGCGTACTCCTCCTCCGACGACCCGGCCACGTTTGCTATGACCGGTATTCCCTTGGCGGCGAGCCACGGCAACTCGTCCCTGATGAAGGCATCCACGCCGGGGTTCTGAAGGCCGACGCTGTTCAACATGCCGGAGGCGGTCTCCGCGATCCGCCCCGGCGGGTTCCCGCGGCGGGGGCGGAGAGTGAGTCCCTTCACGGATATGGCGCCCCAGCACGAGATGTCGTACAGCTCGTCGTACTCCCGTCCGAACCCGAACGTCCCAGAGGCCGCTATCAGGGGGTTTTTCAACTCCACGCCGCATAGCTTCGTCCTCACAGAGCCACCTCCGATATGCCGAACACCGGGCCGTCCCTGCAGACCCGCCTGTGTTCCCAGCCGTCGCCGGTCCCTGTCCTGCACACGCAGACGAGGCACGCGCCGACGCCGCACCCCATGCGCTCCTCGACCGACATGAAGCCCCTTATGCCCCTGCCGGCGCAGATTTTTTGGATGGCGCGCAGCATCGGGACCGGGCCGCAGGCCAGTATCGAGTCGGGCACGGCGCTCTCCATTGCGCGGGTCATGGCGTCGGTGACGAGGCCTCCGACCGAGACGGAGACGCTCCCGCACTCCCCGAGCTCCCGGACTCCGATGACGCTCTCCTCGTCCCTGAAGCCGACGAAGCTGTCAATTGCGAGATCTGCCGCCCTCACACTGCTCGCCGCGAAGAGCAGGGGGGCCGCTCCGATCCCACCGCCCGCGAGCCATATTTTTTTTCCGCTCGCGATGTCCCTGATTATCGATTCCATAGGGAACCCTCTGCCGAGGGGTGTGAGGAGCCTGACGCGGTCCCCGGCGCCTAGGCCGGATATGGCCCTGCTGCCCCTGCCCGCGTCCCGAACGATTATCCGCGCCGCCCCAGTCTCCTCGTCGTAGCCGGATGCGCTGATGGGCCTCCGGAGGAACTCCCCTGGGGCCCGGATGTGGAGAAACTGCCCGGGACGCGGGGCGGCGTTGCGCGGAACGGCCAGCGCAAGCTCCGTCGTACCCCTGGCTATAACCCTGCTGGAGAGGATGGTCGCATCGACGTCCACAGTCCTACGCAAGTCCCGACGCCCTCGAGATCTCATCCCGCATCCGCTCAGCCTCGGCCCTCGCTGCTGCCACGAAGTCGCAGGTCGCGGCCGTCCTGTGCGCACATATCAGGCTCCTCGATGCCGCTACTATCGCCCCGCAGCCCGGCTCGCCGAAGCACCCCGAGAGGTCCGAGGCCCGCGCCCCCTGCGCTCCGTAGCCGGGCAAGAGGAAGAACGTGCGCGGCATGATCTGCCTGAGGCGGGTCCCCTGGACCGGGTACGTCGCGCCCACGACGGCCCCGACCGAGCTGTAGCCCTCGTCCCCGGTCAGATCCGCCCCCCAGGCGGCGACCCTGCCCGCCACGTGCTCGTAAAGCGGGCGTCCGTCCGTCACCGTCAGGTCCTGAAGCTCGCGGCCGGATGGGTTCGACGTCTTGACCAGGACGAATATCCCGCCGCCGGTCCTGGCGCAGCCGCTCAGGAATGGCTCGATCCCGTCCTGCCCGAAGTAGGGGTTGACGGTCAGGAAGTCCGCCGGAAACGGCGCTCCCTCCCCGATGTACGCCGCGGAGTAGGCCTCGGCCGTGGCCCCTATGTCGCCCCTCTTGGCGTCCGCTATCACGACGTAGTCCAGTTTCCTCGCCAGGTCGATGGTCATCCTCATGCAGGCCATCCCTTCAGGGCCCAGCATCTCGTAGTACGCAGCCTGAATTTTCACGCAGGGTATGATGTCGCGCAGCCCTCGCAGCAGGTGCGAGTTGAACTCGTATATCGCCCCCGGACGCCCCGCGTCAGAATGTCGCGCGGCAAACGGCTCGGGGAGGTACTCGTACCTCGTGTCGAGCCCCAGCGCGCTGGGGTTGCCGGACTCTCGCACCGCCCTTATCAGCCTGTCAATCTGCAGCACGGCTCAGCCTCCGTACGTGAGCTTCCCGCCGCAGATCGTGTACCTCACG
>JAISRP010000164.1 GCA_031273585.1 Synergistaceae bacterium | reverse complement strand
AACAGATAAACAAACTCGCCGCAGGTCAGCCAAGTCCGCCGGCAGGCCCTTGGGGCTCCGCCCCAAACCCCGCCAGGAGGCAGTGCCTCCTGGACCTCCAATAAGTTTTTTTGTTTTCGCCCGCAGGGCGAAAACAAAAAAACAGACGGGGGTCCGGGGGACTGGTCCCCCGGCGGGCGTGGGCGGCGCCCACGGTCTTCGGCCTGTGGGTTTGGCGCAAATTTCTGTGACTGTCCGGTTTTCTCCGATGGCCGGGCGGTCATATTTTTTTGCCCTCCGGCGGAGCTTGACAGCAGTGGCGTTGAAAAACTAAAATCATATCGTAATATGACGCGGCGCATTCGGCGCGGCGTATAGCTGATTTTAAATTGCTATACTCTTATCGAGAGCGGCTGAGGGATCTGGCCCTGTGAAGCCCGGCAACCTGCCAGCGAAGCCAAGCGGGCGTGGTGCCAAGACCTTCGACCGATAGAGGTCGGATGATGAGAGAGGGTTGAACTCGGGCCGCCTTCCTCACAGGGGTGGCTTTTTTTATTTAGTTTCAACTTGGATTGGGGGTATTGACGTTGTCTGAAGGGGCCGGATTTGAGGAAAAACTTGGGCTCGTGACGCTGGAGAACCTGGAGCTGGACTCCGGCAGGAGGCTGCCGCTCGTCGAGCAGAGGTACGCGATGTACGGCCTGCCCGCGGACGACGGATCGAACGTGGTTGTGATATGTCACGCCACCACCGGCAGCCATCACCTCGCCGGTCCCGACGTTCCCGGGCTCCCCGGCGGATGGCTCGGCCCCCTGCTGGGGCCCGGCAGGGCGTTCGACACTAACAGGCTCTGCATGATATGCATAAACAACATCTGCAGCCCTTACGGCAGCACGTCTCCGATGAGCGTGAACCCCGAGACTGGCAGGCCGTGGGGCATGACGTTTCCCGTCATAACGCCGCGGGACATCGCCCGCGCCCAGAGGGGGGCGCTCGAGCGCATGGGGATAGGGCGGATCGCGTTCGCGGTCGGCGGCTCGTTCGGCGGGATGATCGCGCTCGAACACGCCATGAGCTTTCCGGATCTCGTGGACCGGTGCGGCGTGATAGCGGCCCCCGCCAGGCTGTACCCGCAGGCGATAGCGTACAACGAGGTCCAGCGCCAGGCCATCCTCTCCGACCCGGAGTGGATGGGGGGGGATTACTACCCTGGCCCCGGCCCGACGAAGGGGCTCGCCACGGCGCGTATGCTGGCGATGATAACGTACCGCAGCGAGCAGAGCTTCACGGGGCGCTGGATGAGGGGCATGTCCGAGGGAGGCCCGTCGTCCCACGAGTGGGGGGCCAAGTTCAAGGTCGAGACATACCTGGAACACCACGGCAACGAGCTCGTCTCCAGGTTCGACGCGAACTGCTACCTCTACACGACGAGGGCGATGGACCTGCACGACGTGGCCTCCGGCCGGGGGAGCCTCGAGGACGCGTTCTCGCTCCTGAAGGACAAGGGGCTGCTCGCGGTGGGAATTTCGAGCGACATACTCTTCCCGAGCTGGCAGGTCATGGAGACCGCGAGGTACGCCGGAAAATGCGGCGCGAGGGCGGATTACGAGGAAATAGAGAGCGACAACGGACACGACTCCTTTCTCATGGACTTCGACCAGATGGACGAGATACTCAGGTTCTTCTTCAAGCAGGAGAACCTGTAACTCGCCGGAGACACTGTAAAATCAGCGTGATGGATTTATAAATGCAGGACTAGAGACTCATTGTTTAAAGGTCTTTCGTGTTATAAAATCAGGACAATGGTTGTAGTTTAACTGGGCGCAAAAATTGGAACGACGTGTGGACCGTGTCAGCAACGAGGATGGAGGAGTGCGCATTTGAGAATCATGACCCGCAGGAAAGGCTTCTCGCTGATCGAAATTTTACTCGTAATCATTATAATGGCAGTCCTGCTCGGCATCGTTCTGCTCAACTTCTCGTCGGAGGAGACCTTGGACGCGCAGACCGAGGCGCGTCAGCTGGTGCGCTCCCTTCAGTCGGTCCGGTCGGCATGGCTCGCCTACTATGCGGACAGACAGGTTATGCTGGGGGTTCCTCCGGAGGATCCGGGAAATACCAGCTATTCCGCTAACAGCCCCTTGGTGAGAAGCCTCGAGATCTACGCCAGCCGGGAGTCTCTGCGCGACGACGTCAACAAGTACGGGGGCAGCCTCGTCGTGGAGCCGGTGCGTAGGGACGGCGGCGCCTACAGCAAAAACCCTGTCGCGGTCTACATCGGCTTCACAGGTCCCTGGAACATCAACGCGAGGAACGAATCCGTCGAGACATCTGTCAGGAGATTGCTGAAGGACAGCGCGGGAGACTTTGGTCTGCTCGGCTCGGGGCCGAACTATCTCGCCTACGATGGGCCCGACGTCAAAAATCAGACTGTCCTGATAAGGGTGAAGTGAGAAAAATGACCGTTGGATGGGGTACGATATCTGGCGAAGCAGCCTCCGACAGGCACGCGGTTTCCCGCGGGCGCTGCGGCTCGTCTCTGGTCGAGATGTTAATAGCGATCATGATGTTGGCAGTCGTGCTGCTGGGGATAATGGCAGGCGTGACGATAGCCAGGAGCGCCGTGTACGACAAGGAGTTCGAAAACGCGCGTCAGATAGCTATGGGCGTGATCGA
>JAISRP010000151.1 GCA_031273585.1 Synergistaceae bacterium | reverse complement strand
CCCGTCGCTGACATCCCCTCTATATCCTCGTCCGGCACGCACTCCACCGCCCAGTCGAAGTACACGGTGTGGTTCGTATGGCCGTTTAAGTCAAGCTCCTGTCTCCTGACCCAAAAGTGACGTTCGCTGCAACAGTGATCGCCGACTGTCTCTATGGGGTCGTCAACGTCGCCGCCGGTCGGTTCGGCGAGCCTGAAGTACTCATCCGGCAGCGCCCGGTCGAGCCGGACGGGGCGGCCGCGCTTCAAATCGACGACTATCCACCCCGACCAGGCGTTCGCGATCAGGTTCCCATCGCTGTCAGTGATGTCGAATACCCTGACTGAGACGAGATTCTTCCTGGGCTCGAACCACGTCCTGACCGTCAGGTCCCCAAGCCCGGTATGGCGGCGTATCCTCACCCGATATCTGCGCAAAACCCAAGTCATGTCGCGCTTCATCATGTCAGCGACCCCTATGCCAACCCTGTCGGCGTGGAGCGCCGCGGTCTCCTGCAAAAATTGAAGCAGCAGACCCGTCTTTATTCTGTCGTTCATGTCCAATCCGTAGTACGGCACGCTGAACGCGCGTTCGAACATCCCGATCTCCCCGCCCCGTCGTCACTCATTATTGCCGCCGTGCGGCATGACACAGTGTAGCACATTCAACGCGGACCGGACAAAAAACCGTGGGTTCCACCCACATCCGCAAGGAATTCCCTTGACACATGAGTATCAGGCTTTACTTCTCTCCGCTCCCACGTAGGAGCGCCAGGCCCTTGCCAGGCGGATCATTCCCTCCTCCATGGCGTCGGTCCCGACCTTCGAGTAGGAGAGGCGGAACGAGCCGTCCCCGCCGTGTTCTCCGTCGGGGTAGAATGCGCTGCCTGGGATTATTCCTATCCTCTCCTCGCGCACGGCGTAGTGCGCGAACTCCTTGACGTCGGCCTCGCCCGGAGCGCTGCCCCAGATAAAAAACCCTCCGGCGGGCCTGTTGGTGCAAAATCCCATCGGGGTCAGGTGTTTTGCTATCAGGTCGAGCATCACGCCGCGCCTTCTGCGATACTCGCCGCAGAGGCCGGCTATCGTCCGTTCGAAGTCTATGCCCTGCATGTAGAACAGAATGCCCTTTTGAATGGCCAGGGGGCGGCCGAGGCCAGCGCTGACCCGCAGGGAGGAGAGTGTTTTGACCAGCGCCGGAGGTATCACGACCCAGCCTGCGCGGAGGCCGGGGGCGATTATCTTTGAGAAGCTGTTCGTGTGGATTACGCGCCTGTCGTCGCGCGCCATCTTCAGGTAGCTGGGCGGAGGGGGGCCGTCATAACTCAGGTAGTGATAGGGGTCGTCCTCGACTAAGGCGACGTCGTTCTCCCTCAGTATATCTAGTATTCGCATCCTGCGCTCGGCCGGCGTCGTGCGGCCGCTGGGGTTCTGGAAGTTTGGGATTGTATAAAGGAAGCGCGCGCGGCGCGCGGAGACGATCCTCTCCAGCTCGGACGGTATGATGCCCTCGTCGTCGGACTGAACGGGGACGCACACCGCGCCCTGCTTGCGAAACGTCAGGAGGCTCTCGGTGTAGGTTGGGCTCTCGACTAGTATCAGAGAACCAGGGTCGATCAGCGCCTCCGTAACGAGGCTGATGGCCTCGCCGCCGCCGTTGGTCAGCAGGATGTTCTCAGGGCCGACCCAGTCCGGTGCGATTCCGTCCTGCTTCATCCGCGAGGCTATCCACTCGCGAAGCTCGATCGAGCCGAAGTCGTCGTGATGATACCCCCATATATCCGGGTCGCAAAAGGCGCGCTCCATTGCGTCTCTCATCAGGTCCACGGGGAACATGTCCGAGGACGGTTCTCCGGCCCCGAACGACATCGCCCCGTTCTCGACGACGAGCGAGATCATCTCCCCTATACCGGTTGTGCCCAGCCGCTCGCGAGCCATCGAACTCATCTGATCGCGAAACTCGAACCCGCCCGCGCTGGAAGCCCCCCTGTCCGACATAAAAAGCATCCCCTGTCCCTGTTTATTCTGTGAATCCGGCCGTTCAGTGTACAGGACGCCTGTCCCAGCGTAAGAGCGCCTCAAAGAGCATGTCAGGGTCAATGGGCTTCGTCAGGTGATCGTCCATCCCGCTCTTGAGGCTGACCTCGCGGTCTCCGGCCATGGCATGGGCTGTCATTGCGATTATGGGCAGGTCCCTGTGCGCCGGGTTGCCGCGAATCTTCGCCGTGGCCGTGAGCCCGTCCATCTCAGGCATCTGAAGGTCCATCAGGACCACGTCGTACTCGCCGTTCTCGAGCGCCTTGACGGCCTCCAAGCCGTTGTCGGCTGTCGTCACATCGACGCCCACGCTGGATAAGAGTTCGACCGCTATCAACTGATTGATATCGTTATCCTCGGCCAGCAGCACCCGCATCCCCCGTAACTTCGCAAAGTTATTGGCGGCGCTCCCGACCGGGGACGATCCGTCGGAGTACGCGCCGTCGCCGGCATCTGCCGAGGGCTCGGCATCGCCCTGTGAATCGCGCGCGGCGTGTTTCTCCGGCAGTTTGAAATACGTCGTGAACGA
>JAISRP010000135.1 GCA_031273585.1 Synergistaceae bacterium | reverse complement strand
GAGGCTGTGTATCATGTACTCCAGCCTCCAGGGGGACTGGGCCTCCCCCTCGGGCTCGACGACCTCGAGGCAGACCTTGAAGGGCGCCTTGGCCATCCACTCGAACCTGTCCCACCACTTCCTGACGTCTGGAAATATCGACTCGAGGGACTGACTGAGACCGTCAGTCTCCTCGAGCCAGCCGAGCGCCCTGGCCCACAGGGAGTGAGGGTTGAGGGCGTTTACTAGCCTGCCCATGGCCCTCTTCCCCACGACCTGCGAGTCCCCCCCGGCGCTCTTTCTGCCGACGAGCGCGCAGGCCAGCTTCCTGTTGGAGGAGTCCACGGACGAATCCCTGAATTTTTTTGCCCATGAGTGCCGGACCGCGCCGTCGATCATGCGGCCGAACATCGAGTCCAGCACCTCCTGCGCGGGCCGCGGAGCGCGCCCGGGGCCGTATGACCTCAGGATGTCCGGCATGGCGCGCGCCAGGCGGGCGAACCTCGTGGCATCCTCCCCCATCAGGACGGGCCGCCAGACCGGTTCATATTTCGCGTCATAGTCGCTGGAGATCGTCCTCCTGACGTCCGGCAGAAAGCGCCCCCGCTCGAGAAGGGACATCGCGAACCTCGCGCACTCCGCCAGATAGCAGAGGTCGAGGCCCGCCATCACCCCATGAGCCAGGAGCATTCCGTCCTGCGACATCTCCTCCACTCCAGACAGCAGGGACACGAACCCGAGCACGTCCGGTATGTCCACGTCGAGAGCGTCGACGAGCCAGGCGCACATCCCGTACTCCATCGGCCTCTTTATGTGAGTCCTAGGTATCTCGCCGAGCAGCGGCGACGACGGGACCGGGTACTTCCCGGCGAACGTGGGCAGCCATACCTCCCTCCTGCACAACCTGGGCTCGCCCCTGAGGCTGAAACCGATCTCGGACAGGGCGCCCTCGAGCCCGGCGGCGCCGGGGTCCCATATGTGATCTATCACGCAGTCCGGGCTGACCCTGCGCATCCTGCGGAGGTTATGCAGGCCGTTTCTGGTGAACGAGCGCTCCCCCCACAGGAAAAAGGTCTGTTCCGAAAAGCCCATGTGCAGGACGATCAAGGCAGGTTCCACCCCCCGTATGTGCCGCGCTCCAGGGACACTCCGCCGCGTTTGTCGGGTTCACTTGTCAAAACAGCTTCCCCCGATGAACTCGCGCAGTATCGAAAGGTTGGGGACGTTCTCGGACGGTATGACTGGGACGAAGCTCAGGACCGAGAGCAGGCGCTGCGCCTCCCCGTAGGATCTCGAGGCCTCCGGTATCGCCCGGAGCAGCGGCTCGGCGTAACCCTTGATGACGGATATCTCGTAGACGAGCGAGGAGTTGAACAGGATATCGGCCCCGGCCTCGTAGGGAAAAATGTGCTTGTAGGATCCCTTTATCACGGAGGGCCACATGTCGAGAGTGTGCTCGGGGCCGTGCCCCCTCGTCCGGTAGTCGCGCACGAGCCTTCTGAACAGCCTGGCGTCCGTCGTCCCGATCCTGTTGTACGAGTCGAGGTTCGTCCCGGTAAGCGGCGAGATGAACACCTTGTACTTCATATCGGCCGGGATTTCTTTCGTCAGCTCCTCGTTCAGGCCGTGGATGCCCTCGATGATCAGTATGTCCCCGTAGGAGAGCTTCAGCCGTTTTCCGGTCTTCCTCGTGCCGGTCACGAAGTCGTACTTGGGGAGCTGGACCTCCTCGCCCGCCATGAGCGCGTTCAGGTGCTCGTTTATGAGGCCCACGTCCAGCGCCTCGAGCGTCTCGAAGTCGTAGTTGCCATACTCGTCCCTCGGGGTGTGCTCCCTATCCACATAGTAGTCGTCCAGAGCCAGGGTGACCGGATTTTTTCCGCGGACCTGAAGCTGTATCGCGAGCCTCTTGGACGTGGTCGTCTTTCCGGAGCTCGACGGGCCGGCAAGGCAGACTATCCGAACGTCCCCGCGGTCCATTATCTCGTTGGCTATGCGGGAGAGCGCCTCGCTGTGAAACGCCTCCGATATCAGGATGAGCTCGAGCGACCTGCCCATCGCCACCCTCTCGTGAAGGCTGTCCATCGTCGAGAGGCCCAGCACGGACAGCCAGCTCGAATACTCCCTGAACACGTCCATGAGCTTTGGGATCACGTTGAGCGGGGGCAGATTGTCCGGGTCGGTCAGCGACGGAAACCTCAGGAGAAATCCAGGGGCGAAGTGGTTCAGGTCGAACGTCGGCACCCTGTTCGTCGTGGCGGCGAGCGGCCCGCCGAAAAATCCGTACACGCCCGCGCACCGGTACATGGTTATGGGATCCGCGCCGGTCCACTGCATGAGACGAGCCCTGTCCATGTTGCCCTGGCGCTCGGAGATCCGCTTTGCCTTGTCGAGCGCGAGCGTGGCCATCTGTATCGGGATCGAGAGGGATACGAGCTTCTTCATCTCGTCGAAGATGCGGGCTACGTCCTCCTCGGTCGCGGAGGCGTCCGAGAGCTCGCAGTAGTAGCACGAATTCATGGAGTAGCGCACCGTGACGTCCTTGCCGGTGGCCTTCTTGCAGGCCAGGGCCATGACGAACGTGAGGGTGCTGCGATATATCTCGGCCCCCTCGAACGTGGTGGTGTCCACGAACTCGACGTCGCAGTCCTCGTCGACCACCCACCCGAGAGGACGAAGGATGCGGTTCACCCTCCACGCCATCGTCCTGTCCTTGCCGTCGTAATCGGACAGGGACAAAACCTCGTGCCCCATCAGCGGGGTGTCGGCAGAAATTTTTTCGATGGACTGCCCCCTCGAAATGTTGACGAAAAAACCCATCAGGTACTCCCCCTCACAAATCAAAACAATTTACATTAAAACCCCACAACCGCCCGACGAGCCTTTTCGAGCAGACATTACCGGATTTTGATCATATACTGTATTATATACGATTTTTTTTTGTTTTCGCCCACAGGGCGAAAACAAAAAAAACCGGATGGGGGTCCGGGGGACTGGTCCCCCGGCGGGCGTGGGCGGCGCCCACGGTCTGGCAAATCCGGCGGGCATGATCTAGAATAATGACTATCGGGTTAGACCGTGCAGCTGATGGCGAGCCGATATTTCGGCGACTCTCTACGCGAATCTGACGCGATGAAAGCACTTCCATGTGCTTAAATCGCACGGCAAAATACGCCGGGAACAACGCGACCGACCTCCTGTCGGTCGCAGATTCGCTTCGTTCGTTCGCCGAAACATCGGCGCTTGAGTCAAACTAATAGCCATAGAATATATTCGAGGGGGCGAGAACGGGATGAGCATGAGCCGGACGCCATCGCGGCACAGCGCGGCCGGGGTCGGATGCGGGAGGTTGAGGTTCGGGGCAGCGGCGGCGCTGCTGGCGGCCGCTTGTCTTATATTTACGTGGCGGGCCGACGCCGCCGGGGCCAGGTTCGTTTTTTTGTTCATCGGCGACGGGATGGGCGCGGCGCAGAGAAACGCCGCGGAGATCTACATGGCTGGCATGAGGATCTCGTCCGGGGACGCGGTGCCAAGGGAGTATCAGCTCGCGATGAACTCCCTGCCGGTCTCGGGGATGATCCGGACCGACTCGCTCTCCGGCACGACCGACTCGGCGGCGGCAGGGACCGCAATCGCCACCGGACGCAGGACGACTAACGGGGCGGTCGCGATGAACCCCGACTCCGGCGAGAAGTTCGTCTCGATAGCGACGCTCGCGCACGAGCGCGGGATGAGAGTTGGAATAGTGACGTCGTCGTTCCTTCAGGACGCGACGCCCGCCGTCTTCTACGGTCACGCGAAAAAGAGGACGGAGCACGCGTCGCTTGGCCTCCAGCTCGTCGAGAGCGGGTTTGAATATTTCGCCGGCGGCGGCTTCAGGCGTCCGTCCGGCGGCTCGGGGCGGGACCCGGTCGAGCTTGCCAAATTGAGGGGCTACAGAATAATAAGGGACGAGGCCGGGCTCCGGTCGCTGGGGCCCGGGGAGAGCGCGATCGCGATTCACCCTGGGATATCTGCTGGGATGATGCCGTGGGCAATCGACGAGAAGCCTGGCCCGTCGCTCGCCGACTTCGTCAGGGCCGGCATCCGGCTGCTCGACGGGGAGGGCGGGTTCTTCATGATGGTGGAGGGTGGAAAGATCGACCTGGCCTGTCACGCCAACGACGCCGCCGCCGCCGTGAGGGAGGTGATGGCCTTCGACGAGGCGGTCGGCGCCGCGCTCGAATTTCAGGCGGCGCGGCCCGACGAGACCCTAGTGGTCGTGACGAGCGATCACGAGACGGGCGGGATGTCGCTCCAAGAGACGGCATGGGAGAGCCTGAAGTTCTACGGGCTCTTGTCGGGACAGAGGGGATCCCACCAGGCATTCGAGAGGACGGTGTCCCCCTCGGCAAAGTCGAGCGAGCGGGACGGCATAACCAGGGCGCAAAAATTTTTCGGGCCCGCGGCAAGGGCCACTGACGCGGTCCGCATGGCGTGGAAGATGAGCATGACAGCCAAGGACAAGCGGCCCGCAAAGAGCGCGGAATATAAAAAACTCTACGGCCCCTACGACCCCTTCACGATGGCCTGCATGAGGGAGATGAACGCATCCGCCGGCGTGACCTGGAGGACGTTCTACCACACAGGGGCCGACGTGCCGGTCTCGGCCTACGGCCCGGGCTCGGAGTCCTTCGCAGGCGAGTACGGCAACACCGGCATATTCGACAGACTCCGGGCCGCGATGTCACTGTAAACTCGGATCCGATAAGGCAAGACCTTGGGGCGCCGCCCCAAACCCCGCCGGGGGACCAGTCCCCCGGACCCCCGTTTCATTTTTTTGTTTTCGCCCGCAGGGTGAAAATCAAAAAAAATGAAAAGGCAAAGGTTTTCAATCTTTACCCTTTAGGCTTCTAATTTTAAATTGCTATATGGCGCGGGCATCCCGCGTATTAATCATGCCGGGAAATAAAAAAAGGCGACTCGCAGCTCCAGCCGGTCGCCT
>JAISRP010000085.1 GCA_031273585.1 Synergistaceae bacterium | reverse complement strand
GCGGCATATATTGATTATAATCTGCTTTATAATCAGTTTGAATAACCGAAATCTTCTCGAGTCGATTTTAAATGCAAAAGAGGTCCACGCTCAATGGGTTGAATCCAGTAGAGCTGTAGTTTTGAATGTCAGGCCGGATGGGGCGAGTTATGCTCCATTTATAACAAAGCAGGCAAATCTTCTTGGCGACATAGAGCGTGCTATGCTGTGGCCCAATAGCGGTGGTGGAAGTTATTTTGGAGTCAGGGAGGTAAGATTGTTACCGAGAGCTTTTTTTAAAGATGGATTAGTTGCGGAATTCACCGATGGCGAGTATCTCAATAAGTTGGAGGAGGACGCAAATGACGGCGACGTCAGTTCTCAGATTCTACTTGCCAGAAAATATGACTGGGGTGTTTCTGTCGATTTGAATGTTGCGACTAAATTTTATGAGATGGCCGCCATTCAGGGTGAAAACAAGGCCACGAAGGCCTTGATCCGGCTGGCTCTTATAGATAAACGAAATGAACGTGACTATATGATGGTTCTAAGATACGGATTGAGATATCTTTATAATAAGTATTTTTTGGGAAAGGGCTGATTAAAACGGTAGAGTGGCCCGCGTTTTGCATTGACGTGAGATAATTAACGCCAAGTTCAAAAAGGAATCAAGGGCGAGAGGGTCGGCGGATTGGCGGAAGGTAATTGCAGATCTAGGGATGGTGTTTGTTTTTGTGGACTGACGATGCGTCGTTTGAAAAATATACCGAGGAACGCCGGCGAAACTGGGATGGCATAGCCGGAGCGGGGGCGAAAAGGTGTCCTGCGTACTACAGAGAGCGGCTGGCTATGACATATCGCTTCTGCATACCTCAGGGGGCGAGCGTCCTTGATTTGGGCTGCGGCAAGGGGGACCTGCTCGCATCCCTTGAGCCGTCCAAGGGCGTCGGCGTGGATTTTGCCCAAGGGATGATAGCCGAGGCGAAAAAACGCCACCCGGACCTCGAATTTTTGTGCCGGGACGTTCACTGTCTTGAGATCGACGGCAAGTTCGACTATATCGTGATGTCCGACCTGCTGAACGACGTATGGGATGTTCAGGAGGTCCTGACGGGGGTTCGTGAGCTGTGCCACAACGAAACGAAGTTGATATCAAATTTTTTCAGCCACCTCTGGAAGGGGCCGCTTAACCTCGTGAGGCGCCTAGGGCTGGCGAGCCCCACGCTTCAGCAGAACTGGCTGACGAGGGAGGACATGGCGAACCTGTTCTATCTGTCTGGGTACGAGGTCTTCCGCTCCTGGCCGGAGTTCCTGCTGCCCTTTAATATTCCGCTGATCTCCGGATTTTCGAACGCCTGTCTTGCGAGGATATGGCCCTTCAAGCTGTTCGACCTGACGAATTTCATGATTGCCCGCCCAAAGCCGGGCGTGAAGCCGGGGTGGGCGGAGCGGGCGCCCTCCGTCAGCGTCCTCGTCCCTGCCCGAAACGAGGCCGGCAACATCGGCGCTTTAATGGAGCGCATACCGGAGATGGGCGGGGGCACTGAGATTATATTTGTGGAGGGCAACTCGACCGACAATACTTACGAGGCAATAGAGGGGGCTATAGGCGATTCGACCCGCAAGTGCCGCCTGTACCGGCAGCCCGGGAGGGGAAAGGGGGATGCCGTGAGGGCGGGATTTGCCAAGGCAAGCGGCGATATTCTGATGATCTTGGACGCCGACATGACAGTTCCGCCGGAGGATCTGCCGAGGTTTTACGACGCCATATACTCCGGTCACGCCGAGTTCGTCAACGGGGTGCGCCTCGTCTATCCAATGGAGGGGCGCGCTATGCGATTCTTCAACCTGCTCGGAAATAAATTTTTCAGCGCCTCGTTTTCGTGGCTCCTGGGGCAGACGCTGCGAGACTCGCTCTGCGGGACGAAGGTCCTCGCCAGGGCGAACTACGAGCGCATAGTCAAAAACAGGGCGTACTTCGGCGACTTTGACCCGTTCGGCGACTTCGATCTGCTCTTCGGCGCGGCCAAGCTGAATCTGAGGATCGTCGATATGCCGGTGCGATACCGCGACAGGACGTACGGCGAAACTAACATCGAGCGATGGCGGCACGGATGGATGCTGCTCAAGATGGTGGTCTACGCCGCGTTCAAGATCAAGTTCGTCTGAGGCGCGGGCGCTCGATGATCAGGGAATTGCTCGCTCACCCCCTCGCTAGGGGCATGGATATAGATTCCCCCGGTACGACTCTGGTGAGGAACCGGATAATACAGGGTAAGCCATTTCTTAAAAAGTTGTATTTCGAGTGGTACCGCGAACTCCTGAACTCCGTTCCTGACATGGAGGGAAAAATTCTGGAGTTGGGTTCTGGCGCAGGATTTTTGAAGGATTTAAGCCCTGAGGTCATTACATCGGAGGTTCTGGAATGCGAGGGAGTCGACAGACGAATCGACGCTTGTAAACATATTCCGTTTGAAGCAGGCGAGTTAAAGGCCATTCTTATGACCGACGTGTTCCATCATCTTCCCGATGTCGAGGTTTTTTTCGACGAGTCCTCGAGGGTCGTTGCGGCAGGCGGAGTTATTTCGATGCTCGAGCCGTGGGTTACGCCGTGGAGCTCTCTGATTTATTCAAGGCTTCACCACGAGCCGTTCGACCCAAAGTCTCCGCACTGGAAATTCGAGCCCGCCGGTCCGTTATCGGGGGCGAATGGAGCGTTGCCGTGGATTGTTTTCTCGCGAGACAGGGGGATATTCGAGCGCAAATTTCCGAACTGGCGGATAGAGGCGATACGTCTCATGATGCCAATTGCCTACCTGCTCTCCGGAGGGGTGTCGATGCGGTCTCTCTTCCCTGGATGGGGATATTCCCTCGTCCGCTCGGCAGAAAGGGCGCTGGGCAGGTTCAACCGCGAAATAGCGATGTTTGCCTTTATAACGTTGAGGCGGATATAGCCCAACAGCAAGGGGTCGTTAGAAGCGCAAGGAGATGTCTGGTAAATGAATCGATACTATGAAAAAAAGTGGAATACAGTCCCAGCGGTCATTTATCTATCCTCAATATTAGTCTATGTTTTGGTCTTGGCATTTTTGAAGCCGATGTTTATGGGGTTCAGGTGGAATTTTGACTATATTATAATCGCATTTTTCATGGCTATTTCGCATTGGGCATCGAAAAACAGCTGCTCTCCCGTCCGAGGCGCCCTGCTTTTTGCCGTCACCCTCCTGTCCTGCGGCGTCGTTCTGTCCGAGACATGGCATCTCGGCGCATCCTCCGGATCAGCGCTTATGGGCCGTCTGCCGTACTCCGACGCGCGCGCCTATTTCGATGGCGCGGCGAGCTTTTTAAACGGAGGCGGGTTGACTGTCTGGACATCCAGGCGTCCGATAGCGACGGTCTGGATATCGCTTAATATGTTCCTGACCGGGGAAAATTTGAGATATGCAATGGCGGCGATGACGATTTTCAACTCGATTGCAATCGTTGTGTCAGTCCGCTGCGTGCAAAGACATCTCGGCGGGGCTCCGGCCTGGCTGGCAAATGTTCTGCTCTTTTTCTATTACCGGACGTTCCTCGGTCTCGCCCTGTCGGAGCAAGTCGGTTTTTTCTTCGGCTGCATGGCGTTTCCGCTGCTGTGGAATGCGGCTTCGGGAGGGCGGCAGCCGCGGGTTTCGTTTTTTGCGGGACTATTGATGCTGACGATAGGGCTCGTGGCGAGAGCCGGGACGTTTTTTGTCCTGCCGCTGCTTATGCTGTGGTATTCGTTCAGATTAGGGCTGAGACGGTCGTCGGTGAAGATTCTTTTGGCGTCGGTCTGCGTCGTCCTACTGGTTTTCGGATACAACAGGGCGTTGCTGAAAACTTTCGGCAATCCGGAGGCGGCCTTTGGAAATTTTGCCCCGACGCTGTACGGGCTATTGCACGGTGGGACGTGGACCCAGCCTTACGAGGACTACCCGGAGCTTCTGGAGCTTCCTGAGATCGAGAGCAACAGCCGGATATACGCCATGTCCGTCGCTCGATTGAGGGAGGCCCCGATGTCGCTCGTCAAGGGGGCTTTGAGGGCCTACGCGTCGTTTTTCATCTCCCCTCTCGGCGCGTACAGCTTCGTGGTCTCGCCGCTCGCCCTGTCGCTCGAGTTCCATGATTTTGCCGTCGCGCAGAAAAGTGGCGCTTCCGAGGTCGTCCGCGAATTTCTTGGGTCGGATCCGGTCCAAATATATTACGCCTCATCCGCGTTCCTGTGGTTTTTGCTGAGCTCGTTTCTGGCCTTGGCTGGCGTGATCAGGCTGATTATGACAAGGTCCAGCCACAAGTGGTTTCTGATATCGGCCGGTATCGGGATCCTCCTCTCCGTTCCCTTTCTCCCGCCGTGGGACGCGCCCCTCATGCGGGTCTACGCCGCAAGTATGCCCTTTTTCGCGATACTGCCATGTATGGCGCTCCGCCCGTCGGGCGGCGGCGACTCCGGAGAGGAAACGGGCCGCGGATATGGGCTCGAATTTTTTTCCGTCGCAGTATGCGCCGTCATGATCGCGTTTCCGCTGTTCATGCGGCTCAATCAGGACCGCATAAGGGAGAACATACCGAGCCCGGCCGGCCAGGGCTCCGAGGTCGTCAAAATCATCCCGGGCAGCGTGGCGTCTCCCGGCGATGGCAGGGTTCTCGAGAAATTTTTCGATGACGTCGACTTTATCGCCGAGGCGCTTAAAAATGAAAGAATAAAGGAGTTCAAGGACGCAGAGGGCAGCTTTGCCCTGGGGGTCGCTTATTTTCCAGGGACAGGGTCGACGCGCTACGCTTATTGGGACGCTGGGGCCGATATGCCGCTGGGCGAGTGGGTTCTGGTCGAAAAAGTTTCCGACGAGGAAAACGCGCGCATGATAAGAAAGTTGAACCTGCATCCGCAATAAATGACCAGCCGAGTGTATAATCTTCTTGGAGCGCTGATTGAATCGCCCGAGCGGCGTTTTTACAGTTTGAGGATGGCATGTCCGGTCAGTTTTTTATATGTGCGCTCAGGGCCTCTTGCGGTAAATCAGCCCTTCGTTTGTCAAGATGGCGTTCCACGACTGGAGGAGCTCTAGGGTGAATAAAAATTCAAGGATATACGTCGCTGGGCACAGGGGTATGGTTGGCTCGGCCATATTGCGGAAGCTCGCCTCGGAGGGTTATGGGAACATAGTCACGAGGACCCACGGGGAGCTCGACCTTCTGGACCAGGGGGCGGTGAACGCCTTCTTCGAGCGCGAGCGCCCGGAGGTCGTGTTTCTTGCGGCGGCTCGCGTGGGGGGCATAATGGCCAACATGACGAATCAGGCGGTCTTCCTGTACGAAAATCTTCAGATACAGAACAACGTGATGTGGGCCGCGAGCCGTAACGGCACTAAAAAATTTATATTTTTGGGCAGCTCCTGCATATATCCCCGCGAATGTCCTCAGCCCATAAAGGAGGAGTACTTCCTGACCTCGCCCTTCGAGCCGACGAACGAGGGGTACGCCATCGCCAAGATCGCCGGGCTGAAGCTGTGCGGCTACCTCTCCCACGACGGGGTGTGGAGCGGCATCTCCGTCATACCCTGCAACCTGTACGGGCCGGGGGATAACTTCGACCCCCTGAACTCTCACGTGATTGCCGGGCTCGTCAGGCGCTTCGTCGAGGCCGTGGACAAGGGCTTTAAGAGCGTGACCTGCTGGGGGACCGGCGTGCCGAGGCGGGAATTTCTTCACGTCGACGACCTGGCAAGGGGTATTTTTATGCTCTTTGAGAGCAACCCGTACGGCTGCGAGCCGGTTAACATCGGCTACGGGCGCGACGTACCGATTGGCGAGCTGGCTCGCATAATTGCGCAGAAGAGCGGATTTCAGGGGGAGATCCTCTGGGACGTGACGAAGCCCGACGGGATGATGCGGAAACTTATGGATTCGAGCCGCATCCGGCAGATGGGGTTTGTCCCTGAGATCGACCTGGAGAGCGGCATTGAATTGCTCATAGCCGAGTATCGCAAATCATTGGATGGAGCGGGGAGATAGGGGTATGGACAAGGTTGCGCTCATAACGGGCATAACGGGCCAGGACGGGGCGTATCTCTCATCCCTCCTCCTCGGCAAGGGCTACACGGTGCACGGCGTGAAGCGCAGGAGCTCGCTCTTCAACACCGCCAGGATCGACAATTTGTACGAGGACCTTCATTGCGACCAGCCGAGGTTTTTCCTGCACTACGGGGACCTCACGGACAGCAGCAACCTCATTCGGATCATCCAGGAGACTCAGCCCGACGAGATATACAACCTCGCGGCTCAGAGCCACGTCAAGGTCTCGTTCGAGACGCCGGAGTACACGGCCAATGCTGACGGGATGGGGACGCTCAGAATACTCGAGGCGCTGCGGATACTGGGGCTCGAGCGCCGCACGAGGTTCTACCAGGCGTCCACAAGCGAGCTGTACGGCCGCGTCCAGGAGATACCGCAAAAGGAGACGACGCCGTTTTACCCGAGGAGCCCCTATGCGGCGGCCAAGCTCTACGCCTACTGGATAACGGTTAACTACAGGGAGGCGTACGGGATATTCGCCTCAAACGGCATCCTCTTCAATCATGAGTCAGAGATGCGCGGCGAGACCTTCGTGACCCGCAAGATCACGAGAGCCGCTGCCCGCATCGCGCACGGCCTGCAGGACAGGCTGTGGCTCGGCAACCTTGGCGCCAAGCGAGACTGGGGGCACGCCGAGGACTACGTGGAGGCGATGTGGAGAATCCTTCAGCACGACGAGCCGGACGACTTCGTAATAGCCACCGGCGAGACCCACTCGGTCCGAGAGTTCGCCGAGGCCGCCTTCCGCTGTGCCGGGATTGGCATCGAGTGGCGCGGCGAGGGCGCCGGCGAAAAGGGAATCGACCCCGTGACAGGCAGGGTGCTGATAGAGGTGGACCCGAGGTACTTCCGCCCCACCGAGGTCGAGCTGCTCCTGGGGGACCCGGCAAAGGCGGAGCGGGTGCTCGGCTGGAAGCGCAAAGTATCCTTCGGCGAGCTCGTCCGGAGGATGGTAGAATATGATATGCACGTGGTGGACAGGGAGCGGTCGATAAACGACGCCGGTTTTGACGTCGCCCACGCGCTGGAGGACTGATGGATCATGACTGAAAAACTGCACGTGCTCATCCTCGCGGGCGGCAGCGGAACCCGTCTCTGGCCCCTCTCTAGGGAGGAGATGCCCAAGCAGTTCCTGTCGGTGTGCGGTCTCGAGCTAACACTGCTTCAGCAGACCGCGAGCCGCATGGCGGCGATCGCGTCCCCGGATCGTCTGCACGTGGTAGCGTCCGGCAAGTGGAAACCTCTGATAAATCACCAACTCGCGGGAATAGGCCTGACCGGCGAGCTGGTGATAGAGGAGCCGGAGGGGAGAAACACCGCGCCCGCAATAGCCCTCGGAGTAGCGAGCCTGATGCAGGACGGGGCCAGCGTGGACGACCTCGTGATAGTCTGCCCGAGCGACCATATCATAAGGGACGAGGCGGAGTTCTCGAGGGCCGTGAAGTTGGCGGAGGGCGCGGCATCCGCCGGCAGCCTCGTCACATTCGGGATAAAACCCACGTCCCCCGAGACGGGATTCGGCTACATAAAGACGATTAAGACGAGCAACGCGTGGCTCGACGTCGATCACTTCGTCGAAAAGCCGGACGCCAGGACCGCGGAGGGATATCTCGAGTCCGGGGACTATTACTGGAACGGCGGCATCTTCTGCTTCCGGATCTCGGACATAGTGGGGGCGTTCTCGGACTATTTTCCGGAGATCTCCCCGATCTTCAACGCGGACAGGGGCGACCTCTCGAGGTGGTTCCTGGCGTCCCCCTCGCAATCGATAGATTACGCGATAATGGAAAAGGTACGAAATATAGTATGCGTGCCCCTCGACGCCGGATGGTCGGACGTCGGCTCGTGGGACTCCGTTTTCGACAACTCGCCGCGCGACGGCAGCAATAACGCGACCGCCGGCAACGTCAGGCTCCAGGGCGGGCGCGAAAGCCTCGTGGTGGGCCACGACCGGCTGATCTGCGGGGTGGACCTCGACTCAATGATAGTAGTTGATACTCCGGACGCCCTCTTTATATCCCCCAGAGGTTCGTCGCAGAAGCTGAGAGACGTGGTCCGCGGCCTGTCGGATTCCAACTGCGACGAGGTTTCGGAGGCACCGCTGAGCGCCCGGCAGTGGGGGGTGTACAAAGTGCTCTCGAAGGGCGCGCGTCACAAGATCAAACACCTGGAGGTCTCCCCAGGCAGAAGCCTCTCCCTCCAGTACCACCTGCACCGCTCCGAGCACTGGGTCGTGGTCCGCGGAACAGCCCGTGTGACAGTCTTCCGGATCGGCGACGACGGCGCATCTACCCCCCGATTAATCCACGAGGGCGAGAGCGTGTTCGTCCCGAAGGGATACATGCACAGGCTGGAGAACCCTGGGAAGGTTCCGCTCGAGATAATCGAGGTGCAGATCGGGGAGTATGTGGGGGAGGATGATATTGAGCGGGTGGGGTAGAAGTGAGGGGGCGCTTCGATTGTTTCTCGTAACCGGCGGCTGCGGGTTTATCGGAAGCAATTTGGTGCGCTTATTGCTGGGCGCGGGTTACGGCGTCCTGAATGTCGATAAATTGTCGTATTCAGGAAACCTGGGCTCTCTCTCGGATCTCTCGCATAGGGACGACTATACATTCGTTCAGGGGGATATCGCTGACACGCCCATGATTTCGGCGCTGCTCGAGAAATACAAGCCCGGGGTGATTTTCAACCTGGCGGCCGAGTCGCACGTCGACAAATCGATAGACTCCCCGTCGGAGTTTGTGCAGACGAACCTGGTCGGAACGTTTTCAGTGCTGGAGGCGGCGAGGCGCTACTGGAGAAATATTCCCGAAGATGAGAAACGGGCTTTTAAATTCATTCATGTTTCCACCGACGAGGTGTACGGCTCGCTTCTCCCCGATGAATCCCCATTTACCGAGAGCACTCCATACAGGCCCAGTTCCGTATACTCTGCGACAAAGGCGGGGGCCGACCATCTTGCGATGGCTTATCACGCCACATACAATCTGCCCGTGATCGTGACAAACTGCTCGAATAAT
>JAISRP010000337.1 GCA_031273585.1 Synergistaceae bacterium | reverse complement strand
AACAGGCTGTGGGAGTACCCTGCGGACCTCGCGAGCGGGCTTCGCATCACGCGATACCCCATGAGGAGGTGCCACGCCCCCAGGGCTATGCAGGTAACGGCGACGCCGTATTTAGTGTGAGATGCCGCCGCCATCTGAAGAAAAATGAGGATAAAGGGAAGTGCCGAGATCATCGGCATGTCGATGCGATCGTAAGCGTGCGGCGCGATTTTTTTTGAAAACCGCCCTATCCTGGCGGAGAGGAGGGGCATGAGGGCGATCGCGCTGTAGTTTACGAAGAACAGTATCAGGAACGGCTCGACAGATGCCAGGAACGAATCCTGCCACCGCAGCGCGCCCCACGCCGCTCCGACCGCGCATGACGCGACGAGCCCGATCCATCGGACCTTGCGCCAGTCCCTGAACACCGATATCATCAGCACCTCGAAGTTCAGCAGCGCGTGTATCGAGAACATCGCGACGAAGTTCGAACTGCCGGAGCTAACCAGAATCGGGGCGGCGTATCCGCCTAGGAGGGCCGACAAGGCGAGCGGTTCAAATTCCTGGAATATCGCCAGGAGCACGGTGAAGGCGGAGAGGATCATCATGCCCAGGACCGCGCCCGGCGCCGGTATTACGCCGCCGAGCTTCGCACCGGCCAGGAGCACTATGTACAGGACGCCTATGCCGCCCCCCTGGAGTATGAGGGCGTATGTCCTCCGACGAGACCGCATCCTCCACCCGAAGGCCGTCATCGCGATCCCTATGGCGGAGGCCGCGATGAGGCGCAGCTCCGTCGGAATCCTGTACCTGCGCTCGACGTAGCTGAACAGCAGCCCGAACCCGGCGAGGAAGAGCATGACTCCCCCCGTGACCCATATATTGCCCTCGGCGAGCAGCCACGTGACGAGCGACCTCGCCTGCGTCCGCATCCATGAGGGCGGACTCTCCCCGGCAAGCGCCTCCGTAACAACGCTGGCCGGCTCATCCTCCCGGCCGCCCCCAGAATCGGAGAACACCGCATCGGCAATCACCGGTTCCAAAGCGTCCTCGATTTGAGACACAGCCTCCACGCCCGAGCCCTCAATGAGCCCATGCCCAGACCCGGCAATCGCCTCCTCGGCTGCGGTTCTGAGCGATATACTTTCCACTGACTGGATGCCGGGGACGACGCCCACATCCCGGCCTGTTTCCCCGATGGGCGGGATTTTTTCGTCGGTCATGCGGGATTCTGCCCCATCCCTCTGGCGGGCTATGGACTCGGGGGACAGAACGAGGTTTTTCAGCGCTGAGATGGACTCCTCGATCGCGGCCAGCCTCGAGTGGAGTCCTGAAATCATGATGATTATGACTATCGGCAGGATCACGACCCCAATTGACACTAACATGATTATTCCTTCCATCGAGAGTCCCCCAGTGAGGTCAGATCTCCGCCAGTGCCGCGAACTTCAATTCCGCGGGCGGAGGACCTTGGGGCGCCGCCCCAAACCCCGCCAGGGAGCGGAGCTCCCTGGACCCTATTCCCATTTTTTTTGTTTTCGCCCGCAGGGCGAAAACAAAAAAAATAAAAATGGGGGTCCGGGGGACTGGTCCCCCGGCGGGCGTGGGCGGCGCCCCCGGTCTTGAACCAGCGGGTTTGTGACCTGGCAGTGCGACGTGTTGGTCGTTCTATTTTCTCTGCAGCTCGTCTATCCTGGCGCTTATCTCGTCGATCTCGCTGTTCTTCGCGCCGAGCTGGTTCTCGAGGTCGGCCTTCTCCTGAGCCAGCCTCTCCATCCTTCGGAGCAGGCGGTCGACCTCCATCCTGTCCGCAGCGGTGCCGGTGAATGACGTGTTCTCGGCCTTCACGTCCCATGTGAAGCGAATCTCCTTGTTGCCCAGCACGGGGCTGACTGCGCCCAGTATCACGAGCCGCAGCGAGACGTCGCGTTTAATCAGCGCCTCCCCCGTCTTCTCGTCGAAGCGAGGGAAGAACACCATGCCGTCCCGCCTCCCCTGGAGCGGCAGGTTGAACCTCTCGTCATACTGCGTGGGGGAGTATTTCTTGTTTCCTATCCACATGTAGAGCATCTCGTTGAAGGGGGCCATGTGAGCGGTCGGGCCAAGCTCGTTGAGCTCGAGGTGTATCGCTATCCGCTCGTCCAGGTTGAGCCCCTTCAGGAAGTTGTACTTGTAGTCCTCCATCTCGCTCGCGGTCCAGAGGTTTTTCTCGGCCTCGCTCGCGACCAGGGCGTTGACGTAATCCGAGGTGTAGAGCGTCGCCCTCAGTATGAAGCGCCCGCCCATGTCGTCTGTGTACTCCTCCGACCGGCTCCACCTGGCGAGCTCCCGGTCGCTCGCGTACGCCGCCTGCGTCATGCAGACTAGCATCGCCAGGACCACCAGCATTATCGCAACTGCTTTTTTTCTCATCATGATCGTTTCCTCCAAGGATTGATTTTGCGCGGACGCCGGCCCCAAAGCCGGCACACCCGTAATGTTCGCAGTTTATCATATATCCGTCACGTTTTGCGAGACATTCCCAAACTTTACCAAAATCCGAGGGGAAAACCGCGGGCGCCGCCCGCGCCCGGGGGGGGGCGCCGGCCCCCCCCACCCCCCGGGATAAATATTTTTTGT
>JAISRP010000062.1 GCA_031273585.1 Synergistaceae bacterium | reverse complement strand
TCCAAACTCTTGGCATACTACGGCTCATCTCCAGTCGCACATTGTTTGCAAGGGTAATGATAGCACGAAATACGCCGCAAATAGGGAGCGGTCGGAGATTTTGCATCCGACCGCTCCTTATTTCGTTAGAGGAGGAACTCCACGAAATTTATTATTTTATCTACGCGGGAGCCTCTTGCGGATGATCACAGCGCCCAGCGCCAGCACCGCCTGGCCCAGCGAGCCTGACGTGAAGCCTCCGCTGCCGGAGCTGCCGGTGACTTTGACATTGTCAGTCTCGTCTTCTTCTATTTTGTCGGGGGCCGTCTTTGCGCCCTTCAACAACAGCATTTACTTTCGATCAAAGAGGATTTTCGATAGTACATCGTAATTGAGAGTAGCTTTGAGCATCTTTTTTCTGGTCCCAAGCCGTTTGCGCCCGAGGTCATCTTTACTCACGAGAGACAGAGCCGTTCTGCGCACGGCGTTCAAGTTCGCCCACGCGCTTTTCTGAGAGAGCCAGCCTATCTCCGTTTCCAGAAAATATTCCCGCCTCTTTATTCTCCCACGACCTTTTTCAGGCAGCTCTTCAAATGCCGGGGGGCGTTCGTTTTCAAAATATATAGCCTTATGTTTGCCGCTGCCGCTCCCTCATATCGTCTTGCCGTCGACGTTTATCACTGAACCGGGTCTTCAAGCTTTCGCCCGCCGGGCGAAAACAAAAAAACAAAACGGGGGTCCGGGGGACTGGTCCCCCGGCGGGCGTGGGCGGCGCCCACGGTCCTTCACGCTTCAGATCGTTTCCACCTCGTCCCCTGAGGCGTGTCCTCCAGGATGACGCCGCGTTCGCCCAGGATCTTCCGGATCTCGTCGGAGCGGGCGAAGTCCTTTCGCTTCCTAGCTCCCTCCCGCTCGTCGATCAGCGCGTTTATCTCCTCAGCCTCCGAGTCGTGATTCCTGCTGCACTCGATTGACTCTATCTGAATTATTCCAAGGACGTCGTCCGCGGCGCGGAGGAAGGAGGCCGCCTCCTCGACGGCGCCGAAGTCTATCCCCCCGTGACGGGCCAGCGATATGTTCGTGGCCCGTATCAGGTCGAATATCGCGCCGATCGCGCCAGCCGTGTTAAAGTCATCGTCCATGCTCTCCCCGAAAAGACTCCTCGCCTCGGACAGCGCCGTTCGCAGGTCTTCGTCCGGGCTGCAGGGCACGACGTCGCACGGGCGTGAGGACAGGGCGTACGATATCTCGGCCCACCCGTTGCGCAGCCGTTCGTATGCGCTTCTCGCCTGTTCCAGCGTCTCCTCGGAGAAGTTTATCGGAGATCTGTAGTGGGCCGACAGCATGAATAGCCTTATCACCGGCGTGGGGTACTTCGCCCGGACATCCCTCACTGTGAAGAAGTTGCCAAGCGACTTCGACATCTTCTCTCTGTCGACCATGAGGTAGCCGTTGTGAATCCAAAATCGGGCGAACGTCTTGCCGTGCGCGCACTCGCTCTGGGCCACCTCGTTCTCGTGGTGGGGGAATATCAGGTCGCTGCCGCCGCCGTGTATGTCGATCGTCTCCCCAAGGTAATGCTTCGCCATCGCGCTGCACTCAATGTGCCAGCCGGGGCGTCCTGAGCCCCACGGGCTCTCCCAAGCCGGCTCTCCCGGCTTCTGGGCCTTCCACAGGGCGAAGTCGAGCGGGTGCCGCTTCCTCTCGTCAACCTCGACCCTGGCCCCGGAGTTCAGGTCGTCGAGGTTCTGTTTCGACAGCCTCCCGTATCGCGGAAACGTGGACACCTCGAAGTAGACGTCCCCATCCGCCTCGTACGCGTGCCCTCTCTCGATCAGCAGCCCTATCTGATCGATGATCGCCGGGATCTCCTCGGTGGCGCGGGGGTTTCGTGTCGCCCTCCTTATGCCAAGGGCGTCCGCGTCCTCGTAGTACGCCTCGATGAACCGATCGGCCAGCTCGCCGACGGTGATTCCGAGCTGGTGAGCCCTGTGGATCATCTTGTCGTCGATGTCGGTGAAGTTCTGCACGAAGTTGACCCTGAATCCAATCGACTCGAGGTAGCGCCTGAGGGAGTCGAAGACGATGAAGGGCCGCGCGTTTCCTATGTGAAAGTAGTCGTAGACAGTCGGGCCGCAGGTGTAAAAACTCACGACCCCTGGTTCCAGTGGTTCAAATGGCTCCTTGCCGCCGGACATGTCGTTGTAAAGTTGTAAATTCAAACGAGGCTGCACCTCCCGTTAAGTCGTGTCGCTTCACCGGAACGCCGATAGAATCGTGGGACGGCATCCGCCGTCCGGAAATGCCGACCAAGCCAGATTGTTCATCTCTGCCTCAATGTCCCCGACGAAAAAATCAGCCCTTCCAACCGCGTATTATACATCAATACTGAATACTGATACTGAAACTTCGCACCTCCAAATGCGCTCTCATATTCCAAGGGGAGAGTGTTTATTATAGAATGCCCGCCGTCGATAATCCACGGCGGGCATCCCTGATGTTCATCGGTCTATTTTTTTACTTGAACACGGCCTTCGCGGCGGCGCGCGATATCTCTATGCCCTTGTTTATGTCCTCCAGCGGGACGTTGAGCGCCGGGCGGAAGCGGACCGTCCTCGTTCCGCACGGCAGGATCAGCATGTGCCTCGACGCGCACTCCTTCAAAAACTTCGCCCGCAGATCGGGCGTCCTGATGTCGAACGCGCACATGAGGCCGCTGCCTCGGACGTTCGAGATGAACTCCGGGAACTCGCGGCCCAGCTCGCCAAGCCCCTTTTGGAGCGCGGGGCCCGCCGTCTTGGCTACGTAGTCCAGGATCTTCTCGTCGCGGTATATCTCCAGATACCTCGTCGCGCGGACCATGTCGACCACGTTGCCGCCCCATGTGGAGTTGATCCGGCTCGACACGCGGAAGCAGTTGTTCTCGACCTCGTCCACCCTGGGCCCGGCCATCACGCCGCAAACCTGCGACTTCTTGCCGAAGGCGAATATATCGGGAGCGACCTGGTGCTGCCACGCCCACATCTTGCCAGTGATGCCCATCCCGCACTGCACCTCGTCTAGGACCATCATGATCTCGCTCTCGTCGCAGATGCTCCTCAACTGTTGGAAGAACTCCGTGCGGAAGTGGTTGTCCCCTCCCTCGCCCTGTATCGTCTCAAGGATGATCGCGCAGTGCCCGTGCGGGTCGTTCGCGATTGCGTCCTTGATCTGCTTTACCGCCTGCTCCTCAAGCCACTCCACCACGCCTATGTTCTCGGACAGGGGGAACGTGATCTTCGGGTTTATTATGCGCGGCCAATCCCTGAACTTGGCAAACCTCTGATGCTTGTTCGGGTCGGCCGTGTTGGTCACGGACAGAGTGTAGCCGCCGCGTCCGTGGAACGCCTCGTTGAAGTGTATAACCTTCGTCCCCTTAGCGCCGGAGACGGCCTCCCCCGGCGTGATCCTGCCGGACTCCAGCAGCTTGTTCACCTTCCAGTCCATCGCGACCTTGAATGAATTTTCGACCGCCAGAGTGCCGTAGTCCACCAGGAACAGGTGCTCGAATCCCTCCGGACGCGCGATCTCGCCGAACGTCTTCACGAACTCGCCCATCTCGAGCGTGTAGATGTCCGAGTTTGCGACCTTGTTTATGGCGGCGCGGAAAATTTTCTCCTTAAATTCGTCGGTGTTCAGGCGGTCATGATTCATGCCGAACGGGGCCGAGGCGAAAAACGTGTAGAAGTCGAGCCAGTCGTTCCCGGTGCGCGCGTCAATGACGTGACTGCCCTTCGACCTCTCCATGTCGATCACTATGTCGAAACCGTCGCGGAGCATCCACCTCTCTATAGCTGGAAAAACTTCATCTGGCCCGATCTTGAACTTTGCAGACACAACTATTACCCCCCTTGCAGAATTGATAAATCTCAAAAAGCCGGCGCTCCCTGACTGCCTTATTGTACAGCATGGGGCGAACTAATACAATATTCAGGAAACGATTTGCAGGGCACAGTTTCACTATGCATCTTCAACCGCCGCCGCCAGTCTCCTCGTATTTCGACAAATACCCGGCAATGGCCTCGTAATCATGAAGGTCGCCCTCGTCCATCCCCGGGCAGTTTCTTGAATAAAAATCCCACGAAGGTTTATTTTTGAGGATCTCGGGCCAAAACGGAAATCGGCGGCACTGAGCGGGGCGGGCGTGATATATGACGCAGCCTCCACCGTCCAGAAATACGCAGTCGTAATTCGCCCGTTCGCGCAGGGAGCGCAGGCCGTATTTCCTCCACACGTACAGTCGCTCGAACTCGCCCTCCCCCACGCCGAGCGCGCTCGACATCTCCGCCATCTCCGCGTCCGTGAAGAGCACGACCCCAGGCTCGCGCCCGCAACACCCCCCACAGCGCCTGCACGAAAATCGCAGGCCGCCCCTCCACCAGGGGGAGGCGGAGTCCTCGCGCAGAGGCGACGAATCAGGCATCCTTCGCAGCCCTCATCCTCTTTGCGGAGAGCGCGAGCCAGGCCGCGCCCACGACGAAGGCCATCGCCCCAGTGTACTGCCCCACCCTCAGGCCGAATATCCTGTCCCCGTCGCGGAGAAAGTCGATCACGACCCTGTAGAGCCCGTAGGACATAAGGAACATGGGCCAAAGGACCGCGCCGCGCGCGGACTCCTCCGCGGTACGATGCAATTTAATCTCGGTTATCCAGATGCACACGCCTATGACGAGGGCCGCTGTCGACTCGAAAATCTGCGTCGGATACACGGCGACGGATGGGTTCTGTGGGAACCTGACGCCGAGCGGGGAGCTCGTGGGAACGCCCAGGCAGCAGCCGTTTAAAAAGCACCCCCACCTGCCGACGAAGAGCATCATGGCGCAGGGCAGGGATGCGGACTCAGCAAAATTATTGACCGGGACGAGGAGCCTTCGGAGCTTATACAGGCCAGCGACGCCCCCCCCTATGAAGCCTGGGCCGGAGGAGAGCCCGCTCTCCCAGAAGTATAGGATGCGCACCGGCGACTCGGCGTACCGCGACCAGTGATCGAGATAACCGCCGGCCGTGGCCCCCACGAAGACCCCCACGATCACCCACAGCAGCACGTCGGTCGCGTCGTTGAAGCTGATGCCGTACAGCCTTACCGCCCTGCGCCGCGTCCAGAGGACCATCATGACCAGGGCCGCGCCCCAGATCAGGTAGTACGACTCGGCCCTCAGCGGGCCGATCTCGAACAGCACCGGCAGCATGGTCAGAAGCGGCGTCTGCGGGGGTGTCTGCGCTTCTCGGAGCTGCCCCTCGGGTAGACGACGATCTTGCGCATCGGCTCCTCGCCCTCGGATGACGTGCTGATGTCGGAGTTGCCCTGAAGCGCCAGGTGGATGATCCTGCGCTCCCAGCTCGACATCGGCTCCAGGCTTATCGCGGTCCGCTTGTGTACTACCTCGCGGGCCACGGACTCTGCGAGCCTGATGAGGCTCTCCTCCCTGCGGACCCTGTAGCCGCCGCAGTCGAACCGAATCTTGGGCATCATCTGATCCGACCTGTAGATGAGGTTCGTCAAAAATTCCAGGGCCTTCAGCGTCTCGCCGTGCCTGCCGATCACTATGGCGGAGTCGTCCCCGTCCAGGTTCACGGTACAGTCCTCCCCCAGGCACGTGCAGAGGTCGAGGTCGGACTGCTTCATTATGGAATCCGCGAAGTCCCTCGCCTGCAAAAACATGATCGGCATCTTCGTCGATACCCTGAGCTTCATCTTGCCGCCGAGCAGCCCGAAGAAACGCTTGCCGTCGTCTAAGACCGTCACCTCGATGTCGTCCGCGGACACCTTCCACAGCTCCGCCGCCTGGGCGCGGGCCGCGTCTACGTTCGAGGCCTCGAGGTTCATGCTCTCGACGGCCATCTCGCCCGCTTCCATCGCGATCTCTCCGCCGTTTCCGCCCTTATTCATCGTCCCTTCCCCTCGTCTTCATCTTCGTCCTCATACTCGTACTCGTCGTCGTCATAATCCTCGTCCTCGTATTCGTCGTCGTCCTCATACTCGTCCTCATCGGCCGCCTCTTCCTCCATCACCTGGTTTTTAGTCCCTCCCGGGACGGGCTTGTTCTTGTAAAGCGTGGGCTTCACCGCGGCAACGGCCTTCGTCCTCTTCATGACGAACCACTGCTGCGCTATGCCTATGAGCGACGACGTCCCCCAGTACACGAGCACCCCGCCCGGCAGTGACAGGCAGAAGAAGCCCATGATGAGCGGCATCATGACGTTCATGCTCGCCATCTGGGGATTGCTCGCCGCGCCTGAAATTCTCTGCTGATACCACATGAGGAAACATATAACAATGGTTAGAATCGTGCTTGGAAGGTACAGTCCGACGTGGAGCAGGCCTGACGGATTTGCCGCTATTCCCGACATGACCTGAAATATACCCACCTGCGAGGCGTCGGCGGGAAGCACCGAGAGCGCCTCGGCAAAGCCGTAGAGGACGCTCTTGTCCAGCCTGATTAGCATGAACACCTGGTTGACAGCCTCCTCGTTGTTCATGAGGACCTGGAACAGTATGAACATTATCGGAAGCTGCACCAGAATCGGGAGACAGCCCGCCATCGGGTTCGCGTTGTTCTCCTTGTAGAGGCGCATTATCTCCTCGTTGAGCTTCTGCTTGTCGTCCTTGTACTTCTCCTGCAGCATCTTCATTCGAGGCTGTATCTTCTGCATCTGAGCCATGCTGTCCATCTGCTTCTGGGACAGGGGGTACAGGGCGAGGCGCACCAACACAGTCAGGAATATGATGGCAAGACCGTATGAACCGGTCAGGTTCTGAAAAAAATGCAAAATTCCAAGCAGCAGACTTTCACCCATATCCCGAAGCGCACCCAAACTATTCACATCCTCCGAAACATTTTGAAAAAATCAAACTCCTGCGGCACGGGGTCGACGCCCCCAGGGTGCCAAGGCCCGCAGCGAGCGAGCCTGCAGACCGTCAGGACCGTCCCTCGAATGAAGCCGTGTCTGCCGAACGCCTCAGCCGCGTACTGCGAACATGTGGGGGAAAATCTGCAGTGAGGACCCACGATAGGCGATATGAACCTCTGATAGGCCCTTATCAGAATTACAGCCGCTCTCGAGGCGACGCCCCCCTCAGGCAACTCCCGCGCTCCGAGGGCGAATCGACGCGCCAGTCCGCGCCGCTCCACTCGCCCCGGAACAGCCCCGCCCTCTCCATAGATCGCGCGATATCGGCGTATACATCGTCCGCCCCCTCCGAAAGGCCCCTCTCGCGAAGCGACACCACGATCCAGAGCCCGTCTCTCACCCACGGCAAAAGCCTCCGCATGGACTCCCGCAGCACCCTGCGCCCCCTGGACCGCTCCGCGGCGCAGGCGATCTTCCTGCCCACCGCCACCCCGACCCTTGAGGGCCCCTCCGGCCTGCGTACAAAATAAACCCGCACCAGATCGCCCCTCTGCTGACGGCCGGTGCGGAATACTGCGTCGAATTCCCATCCCTTTTTCAGACGCACAGACGGGCTATAGGTAAAGGTTCCGGCTCGCTCCGTCATAACGACATCTGATGGAATACCTACACGGCAAGGCGTTTTCTGCCCTTGCGCCTGCGGTTGCGGATAATCCTCCGGCCGCTGGGCGTCCTCGAACGGACGAGAAAGCCCATGCCGCGCTTCCTTCTCGTGTTATGCGGCTGAAATGTTCTCTTCATAACTTCAGACACCTCCCCAGAAACAGGTATAATCCATCGTAACGCCCGTCCCGCCTCGCCGCCGGACGGCAGGACAGCCTAGGTACTATATCACAGAAGAGAATCCTGGACAACCAGCCGCCGCAAGAATGTCGTTCGTCTGTGATAATGTCCTCCCATAAGTCGTCTGAGAAAATGTCCTCATGAGACAGGAGCGAGTGACATTGACCAGG
>JAISRP010000008.1 GCA_031273585.1 Synergistaceae bacterium | reverse complement strand
ATTTTAGCCCGTCCCCCCCAGCCGCCGAACGGAAATTCAACCGGTTCGGGAGTACATATTGAATGAAACGGCGGAGAGCGGTGAGACCGGGCGGCAGGGCCGGCTTCCTAAACAAAATTTCAACCATCAGCTCGCGAATATAATTTTTTTAATTTTAAGCCGCTACTCCCTCAACCCCACCGATACGTCCGTCCTCGTTGGATATGTGTTTTATTTTTTTTGCGTTGGCGGACTTAACGGTCCCGAACCATCATCCGAGTCCACTTGATATTGCTAAAATGTCATGATATTATGCCTGAATTATTTTTCCGAGCTATTTATGCATATTTATTATATTTATAAGCAGTTATCTCAAGAATATCTCTGCTTAATTCTGGAGGTGGTAGGCATATTGAATTGAGGACGGCGTTGGGTTTCAGGGTTTGCAGTTTTTTATTTCACGAAGGGAGTGACGCTAAGAATGTTCAGGATCAGACCGATGTATTCGCTGTTTTTAATTGTCGTCATGGCTTTTGTTATGGCCGTGCCCGCGGAGGCTGCCGATACCGTCAAGCTCGGCTGGTACGGGCCCGTCAGCGGGGCCGCCGCTCAGGATGGGCAGGAGGGGCGGAACGGGGCCGAGCTCGCGATGGAGATGATCAACGCAGCCGGCGGCATAGGCGGCAAGATGCTGGAGATCGTCTTTGCCGACGACAAGAGCGACCCCAAGGAGGGCGCCAACATCGCCACGATGTTCGTGAGCGACGGCAGCATCATAGGTGTGTCAGGACCCTTCAACAGCTCCGTGATGCTGGCGGCCGCCCCGATATACAACAGGGGGAAGCTGGCAGACGTCGGCTGGGGGGTCACGTCCCCCATGATAACGACGGCGGGGGATTACATCTACAGGGTGCAGGCGACCGACGCGCTCGAGGGGGACTTCATGTCTAGGTGGATCCTGGACGAGGGCTTCAAGAAGGTGGCCATCGTCTACGAGAATACGGACTACGGGGTCGGGGTCCGCGACGTCGTCAGGGCCTCCGTCGCGAAGTACGGCGGCGAGATTGTGACCGAGGCGAACTACGTGCAGGGTCAGACGAAGGACTTCGGGTCCATCATAGCGAGCCTGAAGCAGGCCGCGCCCGATGCTGTCATGACCGGATCGATCTACAACGAGGGGGCGCTCATCATCTCTCAGGCCCGCGACCTGGGCTTCGACGCGCCGTTCTTCGGAACGGACGGATTTTTCTCGAGCGGGCTGCTCGAGCTGGGCGGGGCCGCGGTCGAGGGCGCAAGGTGCTGCAGCGTCTTTTATCACGAGGTCACGTCCCCGAAGGTGAGGGAGTTCATCGACGCCTATACGAAAAAGACCGGCAAGACCCCAGGGACGTGGGCGGCGCTGAGCTACGACTCGATTAACGTCTTCGCCGAGGTCATCAAAAAGACCGGCGCTGGCACCAGGGAGGAGATAAAGAAGGGGCTCGACGAGCTGGGTTCATGGGAGGGCGCCACCGGCGTCATGGAGTTCGACGAAAACGGCGACGTGAACAAGACGCTCAACAAGTTGATAGTGAAGGACGGAAAGTTCGCCATCTACCAAAAGTAACGGTTCTTCCGCGTCATGCCGGGGCGGATGGCCGGCAGCACGCGCCCCGGTTGAAATTTTTTTGGAGGTGTGCCGATGTTCTTTCAACAGTTGGTGAACGGCCTGGCGGTGGGAAGCATATACGCGCTCATAGCGATCGGTTACACGATGGTTTACGGAATACTGTTCTTCGTAAACTTCGCCCACGGCGACATATACATGCTCGGCACGTACTGCGCGTTCTTCATCTTCGGATTCATCGGGATCGAGACGACGGGCGGGGTCATAAGCGTGCCGCAGTTCTTCGCGGCCCTCCTGCCCTCCATGCTGATCTGCGGCGCGATAGGCATGGGGCTCGAAAAATTCGCCTACAGGCCGATCCGAAACGGCAGCAGGCTGTCCGCGATGATATCGGCGCTCGGGGCGTCGCTGTTTCTGTGCAACACAGCCATGTACTTGTTCGGAAGCCAGACGAAGCCGATGCCCAAGCTCTTCGCCGGCGAGTACTTCACGATAGGGGGCGCGATCGTCAGCTACATTCAGACCGCCGTTCTCATCGTCTCGCTCGTGCTGATGGCGGCCCTTCACTTCTTCATAAGGCACACGAAGCTCGGCAAGGCCATACGGGCCGTCTCCGACGACCAGAGGGCGGCGGTCCTGATGGGGATCGACATGGACAGGGTCATATCCGCCACGTTCGCTATCGGGTCCGCCCTAGCGGGCGCGGCCGGGATCATGGTGGGCATCTATTACGGCGCGGTGTACCCGACGATGGGGGCCGTGGCCGGGATCAAGGCCTTCACCGCCGCCATACTGGGCGGCATAGGGAACATCCCGGGGGCGATGGTGGGCGGCGTGCTCTTAGGAATAATCGAGAGCCTGGGCGGGGCTTACATCTCCTTCGGCTACCGCGACGCCATCGCGTTCTTCGTGCTGATAATCGTGCTGTGCCTGATGCCGACCGGCATACTGAGAAAGGGGCGGACCTAACATGACCCGAGCGCATGGATTCGCCTCCGCAGCCAGGTTCCGGGCGCCGGTATTCGTCCTGCTTCTCGCGGCGGCTCCGTTTTTTATCGGAAACGATTACATGCTCCACGTCCTGGTTCTGATAGCCCTCTACTCGATACTCGCGGAGAGCCTGAACGTGATAGTCGGCTTCACCGGGCAGTTTTCGCTCGGACACGCTGGATTCTGGGCGATAGGCGCATACGTTTCGGCGCTCCTGATGATACGCCTCGGGATGTCCTTCTGGAGCGCGGCAGTCGTTTCGATGGCGGCCGGCTACGTGATGGGCGTGCTGCTGGGGCTTCCGGCGATGAGGCTGAAGGGCGACTACCTCTGCATAGTGACGCTCGGGTTCGGGGAGATAGTCAGGATCTTCGCCACCAACCTCGAGGTAACCCGCGGTCCTATGGGAATACCAGGAATCCCCATGCCGGAGATAGGAGGGTTCTCCTTCGACAGCGAGAGGTCGATGTATTACCTGTGCTGGGCATCTGCCTTGGCGACGATGTACGTGGCCGCAAAGATGCGCCACTCGAGGTTCGGGCGGGCGCTCATGTCGGTCCGCGACGACGAGCTCGCGGCGGCCTCGCTCGGGGTCAACATGACGTATTACAAAGTACACGCCTTCGGGCTGGGCGGCATGTTCGCGGCCCTAGCGGGCGCGCTCTACGCCTCGTGGACGACGTTCATAAGCCCGGACGTGTTCCAGTTCAGCGACTCGGCCAACATATTCTGCATGATGATACTTGGCGGGCTTGGCACGATCGCGGGTCCGGTGCTGGGGGCGTTTCTCCTGGCGGGACTCCCCGAGGTGCTGCGCCAGTTCGCAGAATTTCGCCTGATAGCGCTGGGGCTGCTCATGATAATTTTGATGATATACAGGCCCGGCGGCATACTGGGATCGTACGACACGGTCGGCGCGGTAAAAAAGGTGCGCCGGCGCAAAATCGACAGGGAGGTGCAAGGGACTAATGTCACTCAAAATAAATGACGTTTCAAAGGTTTTCGGAGGGGTCGTTGCCCTGAGCGACGTGAGTTTTTCCGTGGAGCCGAGGTCCATATTCGGCTTGATCGGCCCAAACGGGGCGGGCAAGACGACGCTGTTTAACATCATAGCCGGGGTGTTCAAGCCGACGAGGGGCTCCATAATGATGGACGGCAGGCACCTCGAGAACGAGCCCAACTATCTCAGGATAGACCGCAGCATAGCCAGGACGTTCCAGAACATAAGGCTCTTCCCGAACCTGACCGTGCTCCAGAACATCGTGGTCGGGATGCACAACAAGCTGAGGTGCGCCATGATCGAGTCGCTCTTCCGCACGTCCAGATGGCGGGCGGAGGAGGCCTCCGCCAGGGAGAGGGCCTCGGAGCTGCTCGACACGTTCGGGCTGGGGGACAGGAAGGACGACATCGCGCGATCCCTTCCCTACGGCGAGCAGCGCATACTCGAGATAACCCGGGCTCTGGTCACGGACTCCAACGTGCTGCTCTTAGACGAGCCGGCGGCAGGCCTGAACAACGTCGAGTCGGCAAGGCTCGTCGATTTTATCAGGATGATACGGAACAAGATGGGGCGGACCATACTGCTGGTCGAGCACGACATGAACGTCGTGATGAAGGTGTGCGAGCATCTCGTGGTCCTCGACCACGGGGTCAAGATAGCGGAGGGCGAGCCGTGTGAAATTCAGAAGAACAAACAGGTCATAGAGGCGTACCTTGGAAGAAAGTTCGCCGATGAAGCTGGAAGTTGAGCAGCTGACGGCAGGTTATGGCAGCATCGAGGCGCTTCACGGGATAAACCTGAGCTGCAGCAGCGGGGAGATGGTGGCTGTTATAGGAAGCAACGGCGCGGGTAAATCCACCGCGCTCAACTGCATCTGCGGGGTCGTCCCGGCATCGTACGGGGAGGTCCTCCTCGACGGGCGGGATATTTTAGACGAGCCCCCCCACAGGATAGCGATGATGGGCATAGCGCAGGTCCCCGAGGGACGGAGGGTCTTCCCAAGGCTCACGGTGCTGGAAAATTTGGAGATGGGGGCCTACATCGTCCGCGACAAGGCCGTGTTCGGCGAGAGGCTCGAATTTGTGTACAACCTCTTCCCGAGGCTGTCCGAGCGGCAAAGGCAGAACGCCGGGGACTTAAGCGGCGGAGAGCAGCAGATGCTGGTTATAGGGCGGGCGCTAATGAGGAACCCGAAGTTCCTTCTGCTGGACGAGCCATCGCTGGGGCTCGCCCCCATGGTGGTCGAGAACATATTCGAGATAATTTCAGGCCTCGTGGGGTCGTCGGAGGTCGGGATAATAATTGTCGAACAGAACGCGGCCATGGCCCTTTCAATCGCAAACAGGGGGTACGTCCTCGAAAACGGGCGGATCACGATGGAGGCGTCCGCGGACGAGCTGATCTGCGACGAGAGGGTGAAGGCGGCCTACATCGGCGGGTGACGCAGGGCGCCGGAGGGACGGTTTCACACGGGAGGGCTGGGGTATGATGCAATTCGGCCGGATGATCAGCTGTATCGACGCGCATACGGCCGGCGAGCCGGTCCGGATAGTCACGGCCGGATTTCCGGCCATCCAGGGCAGGACCATGCTGGATAAGCGCGACTACGTGCTCGGGAACCTGGACAGCTACAGAAAACTCGTGATGCGCGAACCTCGCGGGCACGACGCCATGTACGGCGCGATACTGACACAGCCCGTCACGGAGGACGGCGACATCGGGGTCCTCTTCATCGAGAACGGAGGGATGGGGACAATGTGCGGGCACGGAACGATCGGCGTGTCCAAGGTGGTCTTCGACACTGGGATGTTCCCGTCGCACGACGGCGTGAACACTCTTAGGATAGACGCCCCGGCCGGGAGGGTGACATCGTTTGTGAGCATCAGGAACGGGCGGGTCGACGGAGTCTCGTTCCGCAACGTGCCCTCGTTCCTGTACAGGTCGGGCGTGAAGATCCCAGTAGAGGGCCTGGGCGAGCTCGCGGCGGATATATGCTTCGGCGGCGCGTTCTACATATTCGTCGATGCAGCACAGACCGGCCTCGACGTCGTCCCCAAAAACGTGTCCAGGCTGGCCTCGCTTGCGATGGAGATAAGGGAGAGCGCCGAACGCACGATAAAGATATCTCACCCGACCGAGCCGCTCATAAACTGGATCTATGGCACTGTAATCACGACGCCTCCCGAGAGGAGGGGGGACAGGATAAGGACCAGCAATATAACGGTGTTCGGCGAGATGGAGGTGGATCGCTCGCCCTGCGGCACCGGGACCAGCGCGCGGATGGCGCAGCTCTACTCGAGCGGGATTCTGAAACCGGGGATGACGTTCGAGAACCACAGCATAATAGACACGGTCTTCGAGGGAACGATAGCGGAGGAGACTGAAATAGCCGGAAACCCGGCTATCCTGCCGGAAATACGCGGAAACGCCTACATAATGGGCATAAATCAGCTCGTGCTCGAACCGGGCGACCCGATGCCGGAGGGGTTCCGGCTGTAATCCAGGCGACGGACGCCGTAGTATAGCAATTTAAAATTTAGATGCCTAAAGGGTAAAGATTAAAACCTCTGCCGTCACTGCAACCGCTGTACCCGCCCTGTCTTGCGTCCTCAATCGCGCGACGTCACGTCCGTGACCCACTCCCTCCAGCACGACCTCAGCCGGTCGGCCAGCCTGCGGCACTGCGCCGGCGACCGTCCCGAGCTCGAGACGCCCGCAACGAACCCGTCGCACTCCACGAAGGAGGGGAAGTAGAACGTGCACTCGAGCGGCTCGTCGGCCACGTTGACCGGCAGGCCGAGTTTCACCGCGTCGAGCCAGACCTGATGGTTCACCTCCCGCGAGTCGGTCGCGGCTATCGCCATCGAGACCGATGCGCTGCCGCCGATCGGGGCCGTCATGTCCGAGGCCGAGTAATCGCGGTTCGTAAATTCCACCCGCTCCAACCCCTGAACCGAGTCGAACCCCTCGCCGATGGCAGGAGAGGCGACGCGCAGCCACGCGCCGCACCTGAGAAGCACCGCCGCCTTCCTCGACGCGACCGCGCCCGCGCCCGCCACCAGGACCCCCCTGCCGTTCATGTCGACGAACATGGGGAA
>JAISRP010000326.1 GCA_031273585.1 Synergistaceae bacterium | reverse complement strand
CTGCGGCCCCTCTTGTTTTTCGACCGAACTAGAAAATCCTCAATACTCGGCGCCGCAGATGCGGCATCCCGCCTCCAATTCCGATTTTCAACGGGACTCTCGTCTACACGGCGCGCTTCGACGACGTCATTATCTCCGCCCTTATCGCGTCCGTTATCTCCTGTCCGCGCTCCATTCCGCGCCTCAGTGCGGCGCCGAACGAGCCGCCCTCCAGAAGAACCGACGTCATGGCCTGGGTGATGCCGCCCTTCGTCGATACATTCTCCAGGTTAGCGCGGCGGTCGTCCGTGTCGAGGGCGAGATCCGGCGGAGTTACCTCCTCTATCCATCCGCGCAGCGCGCCGTACACCGGATATCTCCTCTCCATGCCGAGGATCGCGGATTTGACATCATCCTCATCAAGGCGCATGTTGAGCAGGATGGCCGGTATGCATATCCCCACAGTGAAGGAGTCCAGCTCCTCCTCAAAGGACGAACCGAATATCCTCATGCCCATCAGCCGCAGCACGTCGTCCGTGCGAGGGTCGGCCGGGTACATGGTCGCCACCCCGCGCCCCTCCAGGATAGTGTCCGGGCCGCTGCACATCATTCGCCTGACGTCGCCGCGGAAGATCGTCTTCAACAGGTCGATTGGCAGCCCAGCCATGCACGATATGACGAGCGAGCCCGGTTTTACGACGTCTCCCGGCAGCGAGAGGACGTCCTGCGGCCTCGTCGCCACAATAATGATATCCGCCCTGGACATGAGGACGGGCGTGTCGGTGAGGCACGACTCCAGCCCTAGCTTCACCGCGTGATTGCGCGTCGCCTCGCTCCCCCTGTGGGATATCATGAGCCTCTCCTTCGGGAGGCCGTTCCTCACAAGAGGAACAGCCAGCGAATGACCGAGGTGCCCGAAGCCGATTATCCCTATCGTCGCGCCATAAAAATCTTCCAACAGACTGTTTTTATTCATAGTCGCACACTCCTCCAGATAATTGCAATTCGATATAAAGCGCCAGCCCATCAATGAAGGCGGATCGCTCAAACGGAGCGCCGCACGACACGAGGCGCGGTTCCGCCATGACCGATGGATATATGATCACCTTTAAGTCCATATCAAAGACAGGCCTAAAAATTATTTTTTGAGTTTTTAGGGGGGTATTTATCTGGAAGGTCGAGGTCGTGCTGGCAGAGCGTTAAACCTGTTGGTACGGCCGGATCGTCGACATCTTCGCTGCAACAGTTCATCGCAATTCACACGGATCACCCTCATTTCTAAAAGATGATGGCGAAGTATACCCGCTCGAGCCGGCTAAGTCAAACATCCCGGAAAAACGCGGGTTCCACCCGCACCCGCAAGGGAGCCAGCTCCCTTGTACCCTTTTCTCCTTTTTCATTTACCCGCAGGGTAAATGAAAAAATGAATGGGGGTCCGGGGGACGGGTCCCCCGGCGGAGTTTGAGGCGGAGCCTCAAGGTCCTGGGATCAGGCACTTTTTCGAGCGTCCGATGAGATCGGTGCGGCCTGTTTTTTCGAGCGCCCGTCGGACCAGATCCCGGTTTTTAGGCATCCAGAACTGCAGCAGGGCCCGCTGCATCGCCCTTTCGTCGGGGTCCCTCGGGACGTATACGGGCTTGCCGGTCATGGGATCGAGTCCGGTGTGATACATGCAGGAGGAGAGCGAACCGGGGGTGGGGGTGAACTCCTGAACCTGTTCTGGGCGCACTCCTATGGCATTTATGAACTCCGCCAGTTCGACGGACTCCTTCAGCCCGCAGCCGGGGTGTCCCGACATGAAGTACGGCACCAGGAACTGATTCTTCCCGATTCGCGCGTTCGTCTCCCTGTAGGATCTGATGAAATTCGCCGTCACATCGCTGGGGACCTTTCTCATGCAGGCGAGAACGCTCCCGCTCGAGTGCTCGGGCGCTATTTTTAACTGGCCGCTGATATGATGCCGGCAGAGTTCCTCCAGAAACCCGGCGCCCTCTGGGTCGGCCATTATATAGTCGTACCTCAGGCCCGAGCGGACGAATGCGCGCTTTACCCCAGGCAGATCCCTCACGCGCCTCAGAATCTCGAGGTACTCACCGTGGCTTGCGACGAGTTCCCTGCAGGGCTTGGGGAAGAGACACGATCTGCCCCGGCACGGGCCATCCCTAACGCTCCTGCGGCAGGACGGAGTCCTGAAGTTAGCCGTCGGTCCGCCTATGTCGTGAATGTACCCCTTGAAGCCCGGCATCCCCGTGAGCAGGATCGCCTCGTCGATGATGCTCCGGGCGCTCCGCCGCTGTATAACCCTGCCCTGATGCGACGATATCGCGCAGAACGCGCACTCCCCGAAGCAGCCCCTGTGACTGGTTATACTGAATCGCACCTCCGCGAGCGCCGGGATCTCCGAGCCGCCGTAAGACGGGTGCGGGTCTCTGGCGTATGGAAGGGAGTACACGCGATCGAGCGCCTCCGACGACATCGGGGGAGGGGGCGGGTTGTGAACGACCATCCAGGGCCCCTGGTCCTGCATGAGACGCCGCCCCGTGGCGAAGTTCTGCTCCATGTAAAAAATTCTGAACGCATCCGCGAACGCGCGCCTGTCCGCGCTCACCGATTCGAACGACGGCAGCTCGGCGGCGTCGGGCGCGTCCCCCCTGTCGTGAGTTCTCCAGCACGTGCCGGGGACATCACGTATGCCGCGTACATGCACCCCGGAGGCAAGGAGGGCCGCTATCGCCTCCAACTGCACCTCGGCCATCCCGTAGACTAAGATGTCCGCCCTGCTGTCGGTCAGGATTGACCTTCGAACCGAGTCGGACCAGTAATCGTAGTGCGCGATCCTGCGGAGACTCGCCTCGATGCCGCCTATGACGAGCGGCACGTCGCCCCACAGTTCGCGCACCCTGTTGCAGTAGACTATTGTAGCCCTGTCGGGCCGCCTGCCTGTCTCGCCGCCGGGCGAATACGAGTCCTCCCTGCGCCGTCTCGTCCTAGTCGAGTAGTTCGAGAGCATCGAGTCCAGATTGCCGGCCGCGACCAGGACGGCCAGCCCCGGCCTGCCCATGACCTCGAAGTCGTCCCTGGACCGCCAATCGGGCTGAGATATCATG
>JAISRP010000232.1 GCA_031273585.1 Synergistaceae bacterium | reverse complement strand
TGATGGCGTGTTTCTGGCTGGACGGCGTGAGGGCCGACATCCTGGCCGAGGGCGGACTGCTCGAGAGCGAGGAGGAGTCGGGCCGCAGGCTCGGCGTCAGGCTCGCGGAGCTTGGTACGAGGCCAGGCTCGACCGTGATGCTGTTCTACGACGCCATCGACCGCACTGGCCCCGGCATGAGGCTGCTGATGGCCACTTATCTGCTGGCAGGGATCGAGCGGGGGATGGGGTTCCTCCCGGACCTGATCGGCGCCGGTATGCAGGGCGACTACGCATGTACCCCGACTAGGCAGTGGATAGGGAGCGGGATCACTGAGCACCACGCAATGGCGCTCGCCTTCTCTGGGGACATGCGGATCGACAGCGTAATCATGCACGGCTGCCGCCCCGCCACGAGGTACTATACCGTCACCGCGGCCGACAGGCAGACGATACTCGAGATCAACGGCCGGCCCGCGCTCCGGTTCGTCGACGAGCTCTTGGGCTCCGCCATTCCGCCGGAGGAGTTTCCATTTTTCCTGATCCTCGGCGTGAACAGGGGCGACAAGTGGGGGGAGTTCGACGAGAACAGCTACGCCAGCCGCCTCTGCCTCGGCATAGACAGGGAGCGGGAGGGGATAGTGATGTTCGAGCCGGATATGGTGGCGGGAACTGAGTTCCAGATCATGTACCGCAGCCTAGACCTGGACTACATGAGGCCCCGGATAGAGGGTCTCTTCGAGGGGCTCGGGGACCGGGAGCCGGTCCTGGCGCTCTATATAGACTGCGCCGGGCGCGCGGCTGGCTACGGAGGGATAGACATGGAGGATGCCGTCATGGTTCAGAGGACGGTGGCGGACAGGGCGCCGATACTTGGCATATACTCAGGGGTGGAGATAGCCTCGGTCGGGGGGACCCCAAGGGGCCTCGACTGGACGGGCGTTTTCTGTCTATTCAGCGTGCCGGGATGAAGGGCTCGCCCGATTTTCCAGGCAGATCGCGCGACGGGGAGGAGCTCGTCAGGGAGCTCGGCTACCTGCGAAGCATCTCTGAGCGGAACGCGGCCAAGATACTGTCCCTCGACACGAAGTCCATCGCCATCCGACACGAGCTGGAACAGAAGAGGAGGGGGTTCGCCCTGCTGGCCGAGCTCGCCGTCACGCTCGGGAGGGGTTCCGACTACGACAGCGTCTTCGTATCGGTGTCGAGGCGTCTTAACGCGGCGTTGAACATGCAGCGCACCGTAGTGCTCCTGCCTGACGGGGACGGAATGTTCAAGCCGTCCGTCATGCAGGGCTACCCCGCGGATGAGGAGCGCACGATAGGGGCGCGGCGCATAAAGCTGGCCGACGAGCTGTGCGACCCGGCGCGCCCCGTGCTGATCACCGGGGAGGACCCGGAGGACAGGCTCCGCGATCTGCGCGAGGCCCTTGCGCTGCCGTACCTCATATCATCCCCGGTGTTCCTGCAGAACGACATCGCGGCAATTCTTATAACCGGGCGTCTCGCCGAGCAGCCGCCGTTTCTGACGAGGCTCGGCCGCCTTGACGTCGAGACGGTGCAGACTCTGAGTTCGTACCTGGCGGCGGTCCTGGCCGGTCAGCGCATGGTCGAGGCGGAGGAGAGAACCCGGATCATGCTCGACGCGACCCCCATGTGCTGCAGCTTCTGGAACAGGGATTTCAGGGTTATCGACTGCAACGAGGAGGTCGTGCGCATGTTCGGCCTCTCCCATAAACACGAGTTTCTGGACAGGTTCTTCGATCTCTGCCCGGAATTTCAGCCGGATGGAAACCGCTCCGCCGCGGCGCACGAGAGGGTGATGGCAATTGCGTTCGAGACCGGCTACAGCAGGTTCGAGTGGCAGCATCAGAACCTCATGGGCGAGCCGATTCCGACGGAGGTAACCCTCGTTCGGGTGAAGCGGTGGGACGGCTACATCGTCTTGGGCTACACCAGGGACCTCAGGGAGTACAAGGCGATGCTGGCCGAGGTCCGCAAGACCGAGACGGAGCTGCGCGCCGCGCGCGATCTGGCGGAGAGAAACGCCAGGGCGAAGAGCGAGTTCCTGGCGAACATGAGCCACGAGATCAGAACTCCGATGAACGCCATACTGGGGATGACCCACATCCTCTCCGGAACGGAGCTGACGAGCAAGCAGCGCGACTACGTGGACAAGGCGGCGCACTCCGCCAACCTTCTGCTGCGGATAATAAACGACATCCTCGACTTCTCCAAGATAGACGCCGGGCGGATGGTCATGGAGAGCGTGGAATTTTCCATGCGCTCCCTGACCTGCCGCGTGTGCGACATGGTGATGGGACAGGCCGAGTCGAAATCGCTGTCGCTCGAGTCGTATGTTGCGCCGGACGTCCCTGATTCTCTGATCGGGGACCCTCTGAGGCTCGAACAGGTGCTGCTGAACATCGTCAACAACGCGGTGAAGTTCACCAGCGAGGGCGGAGTGAACGTCCGCGTCTCAGTCGCGCCGGATGGGGCAAATCTGCTCTTCGAGGTCATCGACACCGGCATAGGCATGAGCGAGGAGCAGATCTCGAGGCTGTTCTCGCCATTCACCCAGGCCGACACCTCCACGACGCGCAAATACGGAGGAACTGGCCTCGGCCTTGCCATAAGCAAGAGCCTGGTCGAGCTGATGGGCGGCCATATTTGGTGCGAGAGCTCGCCCGGAGCAGGCAGCAAATTTTTCTTCACGGCAAATCTCACGCTGCCGGAGGAAAAAAAACCGAGCCGCGCCTATGGAGACAGCGAAGCGTCGCCCGAACCGGAGCCGTCCCCCGGTCCCAGTTGCACATCGACGGATCTGGAACAGCTTCGTGGGATGCGCGTGCTGCTGGCCGAGGACAACGATATCAACCAGATGATAGCCTCCGAGCTTCTGACGCGCGTGGGAGTCGACGTGACGACTGCCGACAACGGCCTCGAGGCGCTCGATGCACTGACGGAAGCTTCCTTTGACGTAGTGCTCATGGACATACAGATGCCGGAGATGGACGGATTGACCGCCACGGCCAGGATTCGGGCCGACCCGGCATACAGCGGCCTGCCGATAATTGCCATGACCGCCCACGCCATGGAGGGCGACAGGGAGATCAGCATCGGCGGCGGGATGAACGATCACCTGACCAAGCCAATCGATCCGGGGCTCCTCTACGCCGCCCTGATGAAGTGGGACCCGCGCCGGGCGCGATAGATGCTAAGACCGTGGGCGGCGCCTCCCCCCTCGTAAATATATCTGTATGTATCGGCGTGCTGTGGATATCTGCTTCGGATGTAGCTCATTACCCTTGGCCCGTAGGGCCCCTCAGCTTGAGGTGCCAGAACCAGAACTCGTCCGCATGGGGCAGGG
>JAISRP010000216.1 GCA_031273585.1 Synergistaceae bacterium | reverse complement strand
GGGTTGCCGGACTCTCGCACCGCCCTTATCAGCCTGTCAATCTGCAGCACGGCTCAGCCTCCGTACGTGAGCTTCCCGCCGCAGATCGTGTACCTCACGAGCCCCGTCAGGGCGTGTCCCGCGAACGGCGTGTTCTTTCCGCGGCTCGCGAATTTCGCTGGGTCGACCGTCCACTCCGCGCAGGGGTCTATCACGGCTATGTCGGCCGCGCGCCCGGCCTCCAGCCTGCCGGCGTCCAGCCCCAGTATGTCGGAGGGGGCGTGAGTCATCTTGGCGAAGAGCTCCTCCGGCGAGAGAAAACCGGGCTTTACGAGCGCGGTCCAGCAGATGGCGAGCGCCGTCTCGAAGCCTGAGATGCCGCTCGCGGCGATCGAATATTCGACGTTCTTGTCGTCCAGGTGGTGTGGAGCGTGGTCGGTCGCTATGCAGTCTATCGTGCCGTCGCGGAGCGCCTCTATCAGGGCGGTCCTGTCCTCCTCGGTGCGGAGCGGCGGGTTGACCTTCGTGTTGCTGTCGTACTCGCGGACGAGCTCGTCCGTGGCGTACAGGTAGTGGGGGGCCGTCTCGCATGTCACCCGTATGCCGCGGCGCTTCGCCTCGCGGACAATATCGGCCCCTCCGGCGGTCGAGACGTGGGCTATGTGGATGCCGGTATTTTCTACGGCGGCCAGCATGATGTCGCGGGCCATCACCGTCTCCTCCGCCGCCCTCGTCGTGCCGGGGAGCCCGAGCGCCGTGGACCATCTCCCCTCGTTCATGACGCCCCCGTTTACGAGGTCCGCGTCCTCCGGGTGCGAGATGACCGTGAGGCCGAACCTCTTGGCGTAGCTCAGGGCGAGCCTCATCCTGTTGGCGTTCCTGACGGACTTCCCGTCGTCGGACAGGGCCGCCGCTCCTGCCTCAGCCAGCTCCCCGGCCTCTGTGAGCTCCTCGCCCAGGAGGCCCTTCGTCAGGGCGGCGATGGGGCGGACGCGAGCGTGCCCAGCGTCGCGCCCCTTCTTTTTTATGAACTCCGTCACCACTGCGTTGTCGTTGACCGGGTCCGTGTTCGCCATGCAGCAGATCGTGGTGAACCCGCCCTTAGCGGCCGCCGCCGATCCGCTCGCGATGTCCTCCTTGTGCTCGAACCCCGGCTCGCGGAGATGGCAGTGTATGTCGACCAGGCCCGGGACCACCCACATTCCGGATGCGTCGATAAGGACGGCCTCCGGAACTTCGAGCCCCTGGCCGATTGTCTCGACAATGCCGTTTCTGACCAGCACGTCGCCGCTCCCGGCCGCGCCCTGCGAGAGTACGTTGCCGCCCCTGATGAGATAAACGCCGTTTCCGCTCATATCCTTATACCTCCAGCCTCTGGCTTCTGTCTCGTCAGCAGGAAGAGCAGCGCCATTCGCACGGCGACTCCGTTCGTCACCTGCTCGTCTATAACCGACTCCGGGGAGTCGGCCACCTCGGTCGCGATCTCGACGCCCCTGTTGACCGGGCCGGGGTGCATGATCAGCGCGCCCTTGCGCGCGAGCGCCACCCTCTCCTCGGTCAGCCCGAAGAACCTGTGATACTCCCTGACGGAAGGGAAGAGCCCCTTCTTCTGGCGTTCGAGCTGTATGCGGAGGCCCATTACGACGTCCGCCCCGCGGATGGCGTCGTCCGTCCTGTCCGTCGCCTCGGCGCCGAGGGATTCCAGCTCCGGGAGCATCAGAGTCGGGGGGCCGGATACGACCACGCTCGCGCCCATCTTCGTGAGCCCGTATATGTTGGACCTGGCCACCCTGCTGTGCCTCACGTCGCCGATTATGGCGACCCTCAGCCCCTTCAGCCCGCCGAGTTTTTCCCTCATGGTGTACATGTCGAGGAGGGCCTGGGTCGGGTGCTCGTTGACCCCGTCCCCAGCGTTGATGACGGCTGACTTCACGTTCCTGGCCATCAGGTGCGGCGCCCCTGTCATTGGGTGCCGGAGGATCATGACGTCGGTGCCCATGACGTCCAGGGTGCGCGCCGTGTCGATCAGGGTCTCCCCCTTGGCGACGCTCGACGCCGAGGCCGATATGTTGGATGCAGTTCCGGACATGAACTTGCAGGCGAGCTCGAACGACATCCTCGTGCGCGTGCTGTTCTCGTAGAAGACCGTTATGATCGACCTTCCCTGCAAGTGCGGCGTCTTCTTGTTGTTGGACGTGAGCACGACCTTCATCAGCTCGGCGGTGTTCAGTATCTCGTGTATCTCCTCGGCGCTCGTCTCGCGAAGACCGAGCAGGTCCTTCGATCTCAGCATTGCCCTTCGCCCCCGTTCAGGTCGAGTACGACCACGTTGTTCACGTCGTCGAACGGCGCGATCCTGACCGCTATCAGCTCGCTCTTCGACGTCGGCACGTTCTTCCCGACGAAATCGGCGCGTATCGGCAGCTCCCTGTGTCCCCTGTCTATCAACACGGCAAGCTGTATCGTGCGCGCGCGCCCCACCTCCATAATCGCGTCCATCGCAGCCCGCGTCGTGCGTCCGGTGTAGAGCACGTCGTCCACGAGGACTATGTCCATGCCTGTTATGTTAAACGGTATGTCGGTGCCGTTCAGGACGGGGTGCTCCGAGAGGAGGGAGAGGTCGTCGCGGTAAAATGTTATGTCGAGCGTCCCCACCGGGATGGCGGTTCCCTCTACGCTCTCGATGTGCTCGGCCAGCAGCTTCGCCAGAGGCACGCCCCTCCTCTGGATTCCGATGAGCACGAGGTTGTCGGTCCCTTTGTTCCTCTCGATGATCTCGTGCGCGATGCGGCGCGTGACCCGCCTCATCGTCTGTTCATCCATTATGTGAGCCTTTTCCTTCACACGAACCACTCCTTCCGGGTCTGTTAGGGATGCCGGCGTCCGCGGAACGGGGCGCGAAATAGAAAAATGCCCCGCCGTCCTACGACGACAGGGCACGCAATCTCCCATTTTAACAGTGGACAACACCACTGCTGCCGCCTTCCCGGCCTCTCTGGACCAGATTAAAGGACGCACCTTCAAACCGGGGAAATTCTATCACCCATGCCCGGCTTTGTCCATACACATTCATCCGCCCTGTGAACTTCGGTTTTCGGCGCGATAAAACATCCTTATATAACTTGCCTTATCTTGGAGAATGTTGTTATAATCTCACTATAAAAGATGGTCTGCATTATTTGAAAGTTGGCTTCACGCCATCGCAGGGTATCCTGCTCAGGATAATGTGGGCCATTATTTTTATTGGAGTATATTATCCTG